>JANNQE010000668.1:0-8644 GCA_031441625.1 Planctomycetia bacterium | reverse complement strand
CCCATGGCATACGTCGCCCGCTCGCTCCGCGAGCGGGTGCAAGAGTCGAACCGGGAACGGAGTGACCGGGTGGATACCAACCCACCCGGTCACTCCGTTCCCGGCTCTCGTTTCATCACGGCGAACGGCGCGACGTGAGTCCGCCGGTGCATTTCTTGGTCAACCGGCGGCGTGAGCCGCCTGGGTTGTTGACCACCCAGGCGGCCCTTGCGGGCCGGGTTCGCCAGGAACGGGCGGACTCACGTCGCGCCGTTCGCCTCCGGAATGAAAAAAAGCGGCCGGGCACACCTGCGCCCGGCCGCCGTGTTCGGTTCAACCGTTGACGCCTTACTCGTCGCCGCCGGCCAGGTCGGCGATGGCCTTGGCGGTGAGGGCGAAGCTGAGGGTCACGTCCTTGTCCTTGGCCTTCACGCCGAGCGATTTGGTCAGGTCGCCGATCAGCGCCTTCGCCTTCGGCTGCTGGCCGCCGAGCAGCGGCAGGAAGGTCTTGATGGTGTCCACCAGCTTCTCGATGGTGCCGTTGAACTCCTCGGCCGAGTCGGCGTCCTTCATGCCCATGATGGCGGTGAACTTCACCTCTTTGCCCACGTTCAGGGTGACGGCCACGGTGTTCATCTTCTCCAGTTGCTCTTTCATCTTCTCACCGTCGATGCCCACCTGCTTCAGCCCGTCGAACGTGCTGGCCGGCACGTCCTTCAGCTTGCCCTCGGTCACCCCGCAGAAGTACATGCTCGCCTTCTCGTCCTGCTTCAGCACCAGGGCGGTGAGCGCCTTGTTCACCTTCGCCTTCTCCTTCTTGTTGAAGGCGGTCAGGGCGTCGGTGGCGAGCTTCTTCTCGCTGGCCAGCAGGATGGTCGAGTCGTCGGCCACGGTCAGGAACATCGGCTTGCCGCTGTCCTGGGTCAACTTCACCAGGGTGACTTCTTTGTCGTCCACCTTCTCGGTCACGACCTCCACCTTGTCCTTCGCCTTGCCCGACAGCTCCTTCACCCCGTCGAACATTTTCTTGGCGTCGAACTTGCCCTTCACCACGCCGACCACGTTCATCTCCTCGCCGCTCCCCCACGCGCCGATGGTCGCCTGCTCCAGGTCCTTGAGCGGGTCGAGGCCGAGGGTGTCCAGGATGCCCTTCAGGTCTTCGCCCTGGAGCGCCTGCTTGATCTGCCCCATGGCGTACTTCTTGATGATGTCCGAGTCCATCATCTGCTTGAAGTTCATGTGGACGACGTACTCGGTCTCCTTCGGCAGCAGCGGGTTGACGTCGGCGGCGCGGGCGGGGGCGGCGAGGCCGGCGGCCATGACGACGGCGAGCAGGCAGCGAGAGATTCGACGCATGTTGGACGGTCCTGGAGTTGGGTCGCGGCAGCCGCCGACCGGGAATACGCCGGCGGCGGAAGACACACACGGATGATATACCCGTGAGTGGGGGGCGGGGTTTCACCGGGCGAAAATCGTGTCGGGGCGAAAACTGGGTGCGGCCGATTCGCCGTAAGTGCTTGGCCGGTATGGGATCTTTCGCGTTTCGGACATGGTTCCACGGGACGGTGGGCGTGCGGTGGAAAGAACCATCCGGCGGTTGCGGTTGATTCGCGTTTCAGTCGGCGGATACCTTAAGCGCATGTCGTCGGCCGAATGGTATCGCGGGGTGATCGGGGGCACGCGGCGGGGGCCGGTGGCGTGGGCCGCCCGCGCCGCGCTCTGGTGGGCGCGCATGCCCTACGCCGCCGGCGTGGGCGTGCGGAACTGGCGGTTCGACCGCGACCCGCACCGGGCGGCACGGGTGCCCGTGCCGGTCGTGTGCGTCGGCAACCTGACGCTCGGCGGCACCGGCAAGACGGTGGCGGCCGAGTACGTGGCCGGCGTGTACCGCGATTTGGGCCGGCAGGTGGCGCTCGTCAGCCGCGGGTACAGCGGCACCGACGGCGGGCCGAACGACGAGGCGATGGTGCTGGAAGAGAACCTGCCCGACGTGCCGCACCTGCAAGGGGCCGACCGGGTGGCCGTGGCGAACGCGGCGGTGGAGGAACTGGAAGCGGACGTGATCGTGCTCGACGACGGCTTCCAACACCGCCGGCTGCACCGGGACTTGGACGTGGTGCTATTGGACGCCACGCGACCGATCACGCGGGAGTATCTGTTCCCCCGCGGCGTTCTTCGAGAGCCGGTGAGCAGTTTGAAGCGGGCCGGGTTCGTGCTGTTCACCCGCTGCGATCAGGCGGACAACCTGGACGAACAGCGGGAGTGGCTGGCGAAGGCGTTCCCGCAGTTGCCACACGCGACGACGGTACATTCGCCGGTGGGGTTGATCGGCCCGGACGGAATGGTACTGATCGAGGTGAGCGGCAAGAGCGTGGCGGTGTTCAGCGGCATCGGCCACCCGCCGGCGTTCGTGAACACGGTGCGGCAACTCGGGGCGACGGTGACGGCGAGCCGCGAGTTCCCAGACCACCACCCGTACACCCGCGACGACGTGGACGACTTGACCCGCTGGGCCGCCGCACTGCCGAGTGAAGTGGAGACGGTGCTGACGACGCAGAAAGACTGGGTGAAACTGCGGGTCGGCGAACTCGGCGGGCGACGGCTGCGGGCCGTGCGGGTGGGGCTGAAGGTGCTCGAAGGCGAAGAGGCGTTTCAACAGAAACTGCGTGCCGTACTCGGTGAACAGACAGCGGAGGCGAGCGAATGACGCGGGTGGCGGTGTTCCTGCCGAACTGGATCGGGGACGTGGTGATGGCCACGCCCGCCGTTCGCGCGCTGCGCCAGCACTTCGCCGCATCTGAACTGGTGGCCGTGTGCAAGCCGTATGTGGCCGACACGCTGGCCGGCAGCCCGTGGTTCGCCCACACGGTGCATTTCGACAGCCATGGGAAGAGTGAGCAGCGCCTGTGGGCGGTGGCGAAACAACTGCGGGCGCTGAACGCCGACACCGCCGTGCTGTTCCCCAACTCGCTGCGGGCCGCGGTGGCGGCGCGGCTGGGCGGGTGTCGCACCGTCGTCGGCTTCGGCCGCTACTTCCGCGACGTGCTGTTGACGAAGCGGCTCTACCCGGCCCGCGACGGCAAGGGCAAGCCGAGGCCGACCCCGGTGATCGACGACTACAACCGCATCGTGCGACTGCTCGGCGTACCCGACCCCGGCCACCGGATGGAATTGTTCACCACACCGGCGGACGACGCGACCGCCGAAGGCACGTGGCAACGGCTGAAATTGCACCGACATTCGCAGGTGATCGGGCTGAACCCCGGCGGGGCGTTCGGCTCGTCCAAGCACTGGCCGACGGCTCACTTCGCCGAACTGGCTCGCACGCTGGCCGACCGTGGCGCGGGCGTGCTAGTGCTGTGCGGGCCGAGCGAGCGCGAGACCGCGAAGCAGATCGTGACCGCCGCCGACCGCCCGGCCGTGGTGAGCATGGCCGACGAGCCGCTGAGCATCGGGCTGACGAAAGCAATGGTGCGGAGATTGTCGCTGCTCGTGACGACCGACAGCGGTCCGCGCCACTTCGCGGCGGCGTTCGACGTGCCCGTCGTGAGCCTGTTCGGGCCGACGCACATCGGCTGGACGGAGACGTATTTCGACAAGGCCGTTCACGTTCAGAAAGCCGTGCCGTGCGGCCCGTGCCAACTGCGGGTCTGCCCGCTCGACCACCGCTGCATGACGACCCTCACCCCCCAGGACGTGTTGGAGGCGATGGCCCGCCTCGAACGCCCGCGTCAGGAGCGACGCCATGCCGGATGAACAGACCCTCGCCCGCTGGCGGGTGCCGCTGGATCGGGCTTTAGACCTGGTGGGTGTAGACACCCAGGGCTTACGCCCTGGGCTACGTCCGGCGGTCCCTTCGGGACGCAAGGAGCCTGATACCGCCGCGGAGCGGCCGGCGGACGTTGCCCAGGGCGTAAGCCCTGGGTGCTTCGTCGCCCACCCGCGGTACGCCGCGTGGCTGGCCCGGTGTGGCGTCACGGCCGCTGACACCGCGTTGTCACTGGCCGGCGAGGTGGTGAGCGGGCACACCGACCGGCACGTGGTGAGGGTGGACCTGCGGAGCGGGGCGGGCGTGCGGACGGCGTACCTGAAGCGGGAGCACGTGGCCGGCGTGCGGTGGCGGGCGAAGAACTGGGCGGCCGGGTTCGGGTGGGTGAGCCGGTGCGAGCGCGAGATGGGCACACTGACCGCGCTGGAGGCCGCCGGGCTGCCCGGCCCGCAATGGCTGGCCTACGGCGAGGACGCGAACGGCCGGGCGTTCCTGCTGGTGGACGAACTGGCGGGGGCGGTCGATCTGCTCACCCTGCTCCGCGACCGCCCAACGGAAAGCAGGAGGGAACTCGCCACCCGCATCGGCACCGCACTGGCCGAGTTGCACGCCGCCGGATTCGCCACCCCAGACCTCGCCGCCAAGCACCTGCTCATCGGCGACGACCACGCCGTCACGGTCATCGACTGGCCGTCCGCCCCGAAGCCCGGCCACATCCGCAACGCCGACCTCGTCCGCTGGTTCGGCAGCTTGTGCGCCGGCATCGCCGGGGAGTTGGCCACGAAGCGCGACCGCCTGCGGGTGCTGTGGGCGTACCGGCGGACGTGCCGGCGGTTGGGCCGACCCGTGCCGGATCGCTTCGGCTTCATGGCCCGCGCGGTGAATTCCGCGGCGGTCCGGCGGGAGGACCGACAGTCGGTGCGGGCACAGCGGCACGCCACCGACCGCCCGCAACGGCTGGTGTGGGTGGCCGGCGAAGCGGTGGTGGCCGTGCCCGAAGTGGCCGCCGCGTGGCCGACGCCCGCCGAGGCCGTGCCGTTCTACCCACCCACACCGACCGCCACCCCGCCGCACGGCCACCGCGAGCGGATCCTCCTGCCGAACGACCGGCCGGCGGTGCTGGTGCGGTTCCACACCGTCGATCCGGTCGGGCGGGTGGTCGCGGCCGTGCGGGAGCGCCCGTGGCGCAGCCCGGCCGCCACCGCCGCCCGCGTGCTCTTCCACCTCGAACGCCACGCCATCCCCGCCCCGCAGTTGCTGGCGTTCGGCCAGCGGATGACTTCGGCGGTCGCGGCCGAGTCGTTCCTCTGTGCCGACCTGCCGAGCGGGGTGGTGTCGCTCGCCGCGTTCCTGGCCCGCACCGGCACCACACCGGCCCAGAGCGCCGCGGTGCTGGCCGAGTGCGGGCGGCTGCTCCGCCGGTTGCACGACGCCGGCCTGCGGCCGACCGAGACGGGTTCGCCGCACGACCCGCTGTTCGTGGTGACGGATGACAACGCGGTGTCAGTGGCCGTCGGGTCGCCGTTCGCCGTGCGGGTGGTACGGCGGGTGAGCAACGGTCAACGCAAGTCCGACCTGACGCGTTTCATTCGACCGTTCGACCGCACCGCCGGCGGGTGGGTGCGCGGCGGCTATCACGGGGCGAGCGGATGACGTCCGTGCTGCGGTGTACCCCCGACTGGCCGCGGTTCGCCGGAGCCGACTGGCACGCTACCGTCATGACCGTATCGGTCACCGACAAGCTGCACGAGAAGCAGGGGCGGTCGATCGCCCGTTGGACGCTGACCGACGCCGACGGCCGCACGCTGGTGGTGTTCCTGAAGCGGCACTTCGTGCTACCGGCGTGGGACGGGTTCATGGCGAAGTGCTTCCCCGGCCGGGCGTGGAGTCCGGGGTTGTGCGAGTGGGAACATCTGGAGTGGGCGGCGGCGGAAGGGTTGCCGGTGCCGCGGGCGGTGGCGGCGGGCGAGTTCCGCGGGCCGGGGGCGAAGCTGCAATCGTTCCTCGCGGTCGAAGAGTTGGCCGACATGCTGCCGCTGCACGAGGCCGTCCCGCGGGCGTTCGCCACGCTCGGCGAAGCCGATTTCATCGCATGGAAGCGCGGGCTGTTCGCCGAACTCGCCCGCCTCAGCCGCGAGCTACACCGCCGGCGGATGTTCCACAAAGACCTGTACTTCTGCCACTTCTACATCCGCGCCACTGACACCGCGGTGTCACCGAACTCGTGGCTGAACCGCGTGACCATGATCGACTTCCACCGACTCGCCCGCCACCACCTTGGCTGGCAGTGGTACGTCGTCAAGGACATCGCCCAACTGCTGTACTCGTCGAACGTACACGGCGTGACGGACGCCGACCGCGAGTTCATCTGGGAAGCGTACCGCAACGGCGATTGGGGCAACGTCAGCCGCCCGCCGGCATGGTTGAAGACGCCCATCCTGTCGAAAGCACAGCGGTATCAGCGGCACCACGACAAGCACACCCCGGCGGCGGCCCCGGCATGAACATCGCCCTGTGTTACGAATCGGTGTTGCCCGCCCGCGGCGGGGCGGAGACGTACATCGGCGACCTCGCCCGCCGGCTGGCTGCCGATGGGCACGTCGTCCACCTGTACGCCTGCCGATGGGACGCCGCATCGCTGCCCGCATCCACTGTGTTCCACCAACTCGACGTGCCGAACGGGCCGCGGTTCCTGCGGCCGTGGCGGTTCGGTCGTGCTGTTGAACTGGCACTCGCCGCCAACCGGCACGACGTGACTGTCGGGTTCGACAAGACGTGGGGCCAAGACGTGCTGTACCCGCAGGGTGGGTTGCATGCCGCGAGTGCCGAGCACAACCGCCACAAGTTTGCGAACCCGGTCGTGCGGGCCGTGGCGTCGGCGGCCAAGTGGTTCGACCTGGCGTCGTGGTCGTTCGCTCGCCTCGAACGCAAGCAGTACCTCGGCGGCAGCAAGTCCACGATCATTGTGAACAGCCGCATGGTGCAGCGGCACTTCGCCGACCACTACCTGATCGGCCCGGACCGCACGCGGGTGGTTCACAGTGCCATCGACCCCGGCCGGTTCGCGGCGGCGGATCGCCCGGCCCGTCGTTTCGCCGAGCGCCGCCGGTGGGAGGTGCCCGACGACGTGCCCGTCGGGTTGTTCGTAGCGATGAACTACCGGCTGAAGGGTCTCGCCCCGCTCATCCGTGCCACCGCCACCGTGCCGACGGACAAGCCGTTCCAGATCGTCGTCGTCGGTCATCCGAAGGTGGGCCGCTACGTCCGCCTCGCCACTCAGCTCGGCGTCGCGGATCGCTTCCTCTTCCTCGGCCACCGCAACGACCCGAAGGACGCTTACTTCGCCGCCGACTTCCTCGTTCACCCCACCTTCTACGACCCGTGTTCGCTCGTCGCATTGGAAGCCCTGGCGTGCGGGCTGCCGGTCATCACCACCAAGTACAACGGCGCGAGCGAACTGCTCGACGTGCCGGCGAACGGGTTGGTGATCGACGACCCGCACAACGCCCCCGCCCTCGGCTACGCCATCGCCTCCATGCTCGACCCGACCTACCGCACCGCCGCCCGCGAGTCGGCCAAAGCCGCCGCCGCCCGCTGGGCGTTCGAGCAGCACTACCAGGCCTTGCTGGAGGTGTTCAAAGAGGTGGCGGGGAGGAAGCAGGCCGGCGGATGATTCAAGCGACATACTCCCACCCTCCATTTGAATCACGTCACCGCACTTGAAGATCCCATACCGGCCAAGCACTTACGGCGAATTTGGCCCCTGCCCGGAGTCGCTAAAATCAACCGCCTCCTTGCCCGGTGACGTGACATGACCCAGCACGACGCACTCCTTGCGGCCGTCTGTGCCGCCCCGGACGATGACCTGCCGCGGTTGGTGTATGCCGACTGGTGCGACGAGAACGGCGACCCCGACCGGGCCGAGTTCATCCGCACGCAGATCGCCATTGCGAACGGGGCGAAGGGGAAGAAACTCGCCGAGCTTCAGAAGCGAGAAGCCGAACTGTTGGGTCTCTACTCCGACGCCTGGACTGTGCTGCTGAAGAAGTTCACCGACGACTTCTTCGCCGACCCGTTCCGCTTCCGCCGCGGGTTCGTGGAAGACATCTCGACCAACGACGACCTGCTCGAAGAACATGGCGACGAACTGTTCGAGACGGCTCCCATCCGCACCCTCCGCATGGGCGGTCTGGATGGGTTCGGCAACCTGCACAAATGCAAGCACATGCTGCGGATCACGACGCTCGACTTGTCTGTGTCGCGGCTCGACAGCACGGGCGGAAGCCCAGCGTTGTTCCGCTCGAAGTACCTCGCCAACCTCGAAACGCTCATTGCCCGCGGTCATGACGACAACGGCCACCTGAACGCGGAGGCCCTGGAGGGGATCGTCACCTCGAAACATTTGCGGAAGTTGCGGCGGCTCGACATCGGATGCAACTTCATGTTTGATACCTCTCTGGCCAGCGATATCAGCCGCGAGCGACGTCACGTCTTGGCCTTGGGCAACCTCCCTGTACTGGCAGAATTGCTGTTAGACCACGTCGGACTTGGCGACGTGGTTCTTGACTTGGCAAAGCAACCCTGGCTCGCCCGGCTGCAACTCCTCGATCTGCGCTCGAACTATCTCGGCGATGCACACGCACTCGCGTTGTTGGACTCGCAACACCTTGATGGGATTGAATCGCTCGACCTCCGTGACAACATCGTCTACGGGGAAGCGAAAGAGGACGATGCACCGATCAGCGATGAGGTGAAGCAACTGCTGAAACGCCGCTTCGGCAAGCGGGTGCTGGTGTAGGTCGCGGTCGAACGGCTCCCGCAGGGAGGGCGAGGCCTGACGTGTGGGCGTGGGGTAAGATTCCCCACCGCCCACCGAGGACCGCCGCGTGCCACCGC
>JANNQE010000667.1:0-5871 GCA_031441625.1 Planctomycetia bacterium | reverse complement strand
GTCTGCAACACGGCGTCGAACAGCGTCTTGCCGGCCTCCGGGGTGCGGGTGTCGCCGACGGTCAGCTTGAGCGTCTTCGCCGGGTCGGCGGCCTCCACCGTCACCCGCTCCCAGTGGCCGTCGTTCTTCACGTCCTTCATCACCTGCGGCCGGTAGCGGATGACGCCCTTCTTCTCCCACTTCACACCGATGGCCACTTCCTTCTGCTCGCCCCAGTGGTGGTCGCTCTGAACCAGCGGGTCGGGCAGGTTCGCCAGCAGCAGCTTCTGGAGCGAGTCGGACAGGGTCTTGTTTTCCGCCGGTGCGACCGCCTTCACCGGCGGAGTGGTCTGTGCGAGTGCGACGGGGGCGAGCAGGAGGAGAACGGGAAGAGCGCGGACCATGCGACGCCCTCGATAAGGGTGCGGAGGGAGCCGTAATCGGACGCAGCCGGCGGGGAGGCTTGCGCACTCATGGCGAACCCGGCCCGCAAGGGCCGCGGGTGGCGTCGTTCAAGGACCAACAGGACGGGACGCGGATGACGCGGACAAGGCAGGGATGAACGCGGATCGGATCAGAACCATGATTTCTTCTGATCCGCGTTCTCCGCGTTTTCCGTGTGATCCGCGTCCCGTTCTGTTGAACTGTGAATCCACCCCCGGCATCACTGCCGTGGTTCGCCAATCACCGCCGCTCGGCTTCCTTCTCCTTCACCTCGTTCAGAATCGCCGCCAGCACCTGATCGCTGGTGATGCCTTCCGCCTGGGCCTCGAAGTTGAGCAGCACGCGGTGCCGCATGGCCGCGAAGTACACCTTGCGGATGTCCTCGAACGACACGTTGAACCGCCCTTCGAGGAGCGCCCGCACCTTGCCGGCCAGGATGAGCGACTGCGCCCCCCGCGGGCTGGCACCCGCGCGGAAGTAGCGGGTTGCCTCGGCCGTAGCGTACTCCGTGTTCGGGTGGGTGGCGAGCAGCACGCGGATGGCGTAATCCTGCACCGGGTCGGCCACCAGCACCTCCCGCACCAGTTTCATCCACTGCTCGATCTCGCTCGCGTCCATCACCTTGTTCACCGTCGGCGTGTCGTTCCGCGTGGTGCGAGACACGATGCGGTTCAGTTCGTCGCGGGTGGTGAACGGCACCAGCAGCTTGAACAGGAAGCGGTCGAGCTGGGCCTCGGGCAGCGGGTACGTGCCCTCCTGCTCGATGGGGTTCTGCGTGGCCAGCACGAAGAACGGCTTTGGCAGCACGTGCGTGGTGCCGCCGACGCTCACCGTCCGCTCCTGCATGGCCTCGAGCATGGCCGATTGCGTCTTGGGGATGGCCCGGTTGATCTCGTCGGCCAGCACGATCTGGCTGAACAGCGGGCCGGACTGGAACCGCCGCTCGCGCCGGCCTTCGGGCGTTTCCAGGATGATGTCGGTGCCGACGATGTCGGACGGCATCAGGTCGGGGGTGAACTGGATGCGGGTGAACTTCAGGTCGAGCACCTGCGACAGGGTGCGGATGAGGAGCGTCTTGCCCAGACCGGGCACGCCCTCGAGCAGCACGTTGCCGCCGACGAACAGGCTCGTCAGCACGCCGCGGACGATGTCCGGCTGGCCGACGATCACTTTGCCGATCTCGGCCTCGAGCGCGACGAACCGCTTGCGGAACTCGGCGGCGCGCTCGGTCATGGGGGCGGATTCATTCATGGTGCAGGAAGTGTACGAGCGACGTGCGGGAGGTGCCAGCGGGCGACGAGAAAAGCGAGGGGTGAGGACACGTGTCCCCAGGGTGCGAACCCTGGGTTCCAGGGAATGCGCTCACGCCCCCGGCTCGCCTCAATCGTCCAGCCACGCCTTCGCCACCGCGTCCGACGGCATCCGCCAGTCGCCCCGCGGGCTGACGCTCACGCTCCCCACCTTCGGGCCGTCCGGCAGGCAGCTCCGCTTGAACTGGTTGGCGAAGAACCGCGTTACGAACACCCGTAGCCACTTCTTCACTTCGTCCGCCGCGTAGGGCTTGTCGAACTTCGCCCGGCTCGCCAGGAACAGGATCTTCGCCGGCTCGCACCCCCACCGCAGGAAGTGGTACAGGAAGAAGTCCACCAGCTCGTAAGGGCCGACGCTGCTCTCGGTGGCCTGGGCGATGCTACCGTCGGCGGCGGTGGGCAGAAGCTCCGGCGAGATGGGCGTGTCGGCGATGGCGTGGAGGGTGCGGCGGGCCTCGCCGTCGAACTCGTGGTCGGCGGCCCACCGCACCAGGAACCGCACCAGTGTCTTCGGGATGCTCACGTTCGGGTTGTACATGCTCATGTGGTCGGCGTTGTACGTACACCAGCCGAGCGCCAACTCGGACACGTCGCCGGTGCCGATGACGAACGCCGTGTTCATGAGCAGATTGGTCCGCACGCGAGCCTGCACGTTTTCAAAGACGAGGTCGCTCCGCTTGTCGGCCGGGAGTTGGCTCACCGCGTCCGTCAGCGTGTGAATCGTGTGCCCGTCCAACTTGATGCCGAACGGCGAGTGCCCGAGCGCCCGCATCTCGGCGAGGCACAGTTCGCGGATGTCGATCTCCTTCACGCTCACGCCGAGGGCGGCCATCAGGGTATGGGCGTTGCCCTTCGTGCCGGTGGTGGTGCCGAAGCCGGGCATGGTGAGTGCCTTGATCTTCTCGCGGCTCACGCCGAGCGAGTCGAACGTCTTCGCCACCACCAGCAGCGCCAGCGTGGAGTCCAGCCCGCCGCTCACGCCGATGCTCACGGGTGGTGAGCCGATGTGCCCGAGCCGCTTGCCCAGCGCCGCCACTTGTGTGGCGAAGATCTCCTCGCACCGCTCGTCTCGGGTGAGCGGATCACTCGGAACGAACGGGTGCGGATCGACGAACCGTTCGAGCGCCGGCGTTCGCGGCTGTTCGGTCAGTTCAAACGGAACGCGACGGAAGGTCGTGCCCTCTCGCCGCGTGTCGTTGAAGCTGTTGGCGATGACGCGATCATGGGTGATGCGGTCCAAATCCAGATCCGACACGAGCAGTTGGTTGCCGCGGCGGAAGCGGGGCGACTCGGCCAGCAGCGTGCCGTTCTCGGCGATCAGGCAGTGCCCGCCGAACACCAGGTCGGTGGTCGATTCCCCCACCCCGCTCGCGGCGTAGATGTACCCGGCGATGCACCGCCCGCTCTGCCCGCTCACCAGTTGCTTGCGGTACGTCGCTTTGCCGATGATCTCGTTGCTCGCGCTCAGGTTGGCCAGCACCGTCGCCCCGCCCACCGCCTGCCGCGAACTCGGCGGGATCGGCATCCACAGGTCCTCGCAGATTTCGACCCCCAGCACGAACCCGCGGTGTTCGGGCGAGGTGCATTCAAAGAGAACGTCCGTGCCGAACGGGGCGGTCTGACCGGCGAGGCGGAGGGTGTCGCTCACCGCGTTGAACGACGGGGCGAAGTAGCGGGCGTCGTAAAACTCCTTGTAGTTCGGCAGGTGCGTCTTCGGGATCACGCCGAGCAGCTTGCCGCCGAGCAGCACCGCCGCCGCGTTGAACACCATGCCGTCGAGCAGCACCGGCAGGCCCACCGCCACCACGCCGGGAAACGGCACGGCGAGCAACTTCGCCAACGCTTCCTCCGCCGCATCCAAAAGCCGCTTGTGGTGGAACAGGTCGCCGCAGGTGTATCCGGTCAGGCCGCACTCGGGGAACACGATCAGGTCCACGCCGCGGTCGGCGGAGGCGCGGAGCAGGTCGGCCGAGCGGTCGGCGTTGAACGACGGGTCGGCCACCCGCAGTTCGGGACTCGCCGCCGCAACACGTAGGAAGCCGTGAGTGGACATGGGTCAGATTACTTCCACGCGGATTTCGGTGACGGCCTTGAGTTGAGCGTCGTTGGTGACGAACACGTCACAACCCGCTTCGACAGCCGATGCGAGGTGCAGGGCGTCC
Organism: Planctomycetia bacterium; assembly: GCA_031441625.1. GTDB lineage: Bacteria > Planctomycetota > Planctomycetia > Gemmatales > Gemmataceae > JALHQU01. The sequence continues at coordinate 1,976 of JANNQE010000667.1, read as the reverse complement.
GGGGTTTTCAGTTTCGGATACTTCGCACGGAGGTCGGTGGCCCGGTCGAACACAGCGGCATCGACCGACGGGAATGGCAGGTATTTCTGGGTGAAGAAGCGGTTGAAATCGGCCTCGCGCACCGGGTCATTTCGACGCAGCGGGAGGACGAGACACTCCATCCGGGTCAACTCGGTGCCGACCAGGGCGGTCGGTCCCAACCGAGTCACGGCGGCGGTTGCCACCAGGCCGAACGTCGGGTGTTGCTCCACAAGGTAGATCACCACCACGCTGTCGAGGTACAGTTTCATGGACGGTGATCCCACCCGGCTCGCTCCTCCCGCATAAAGGCGTCGATCTCCTCGCGGGTCATCGGCACGTGCCCGCGGGCCTGTTGGTCCTGCCGCAGTTCGTCGAAGAACTCCTCCAGGTTGAGTGGCGAAGGCGGGGGCACCGGTTCCACCGTCACCCGCACCCGTCCGCCGCTCAACGGGGCTGGTGCGTCCAGGGTGACCGTGGTCGGGTCGGTGAGCGTGCCGGTGGTCGTAAACGGTGTCGTCATTGCATCCTCTCCCGTGTCCATCATACCCCCTCTCGCGGTCCCGCACTTCACCGTGCCAGTGCCGGCGAGGGTATGATAACGCCAAACCCGGCGACCGAGGGTGTACGATGCGCGCGACGAGACTGGCGGTGGTGCTCACACTCCTGGTGTGCGGGTGCGCGCCGGGCCAGCCGCCGAAGCTGGACAAAACCACGCGGGAGAAACTCCAGCAGGCCACCGCCGACCTGTCGGCGGCACAGAAGGCCGAAGACGAAACGGCAGTGCTTCGGGCGGCGAAGCGGGCGGTCGAGCTGCTCGGCGACCAGGCCGGGGTGCCCGAGGCGGCCGACGAGGTCCGCCCGCTGCCGAAGGACGCGACACTCCTGAAGGCGGACGAACTGCCCGCCGCCTTCGACCCGGTGTTCGACCTGCTGGCCCGGCGGAAGTGGTGGAAGGTCGGGCTGGACCCGACCAAGACGCCGCACGGCCTGCGGGAGCTGGGCGTGGTGATCGACGGCTGCCTGACGGCCCGCGCGGTCGGCCCGAAGCGGGCGGCCGAGTATTTGAAAGCGGCGGAGGAGGCCGGCGACTTCCTGGTGTGGGCGCAGGAGCAAGCAGGCACCGGGGTGTTCCCGTTCCCGGCGGTGCGGAACGGCACCGGCCGGCCCTTCGAGGTGGCCGAGCGGTTCTACAAACAGGCGGAGAAGGACGGCAAACTGGATCAGGTGATCAAGAACGGGTGGGCGGTGGAAGACTTCGACGACGGCGGGTTGCAGTTCGACAACGGGGAGGCGGGGGCGGCCCTGGTGCGGCTGTACGAGGCGACCAAGGACGAGAAGTACAAGAAGGCGGCGGTGCGGGCGGCCGACTGGGCGGTCGGGCGGCGGGTGGTGACGAACTGGAACTACAACAGCTTCAGCGTGTTCCTGCTGGCCGAGGTGGGTCGCGTCACCGGCGAGGCGAAGTACCTGGACGCCGCCAAGAAGAAGGCCAGGCTGGGCGTGCTGCCCGGCCAGCTGACCGCCGGCGACCGCGCCGGGCGGTGGGCCGACCCGCACAACGCCAAGCCGGCTTACCACTACATCATGGTCCGCGGGCTGGCGGCGCTGGCGGCGGCACTTCCCAAAGACGACCCCGACCTGCCCGCGGTGGTGAAGGCGCTGCGGCTCGCGCTGAAGGCCCGCAACCCCGACTTCAAGACTGGCGTGTGCAACACCGATTCGGCCGTCGAAGCCCTGTTGCGGGTGAAGGCACTGCCCCCGCACGTGGCGACCGAACTGACCGAATGCGGCACCGAAGAGGCACTCGACGCGCTGGAGAAGTACGCGGCGGACGGCTTCCGCCGCGGCAAGATGCCCGTCGGCCCGGCCGCGTGGGGCCAACTGCTGGAAGTCGCCCACACGCGATCACGGTGACCCCTCGCCCCGGAGGGGCCGGCGGATGTAGCCCAGGGCGG
>JANNQE010000666.1:0-7286 GCA_031441625.1 Planctomycetia bacterium | reverse complement strand
CACGGCAGCACCGGCACCACCACGCCCAGGCCGGCCATCACGAGGCAGCCCAGGCCGAGCGACAGGTAGACCCAGCGGCGGACGCCACGGGCGACCACAACTGTAGCCGGGGTCTGTGACCCCGGACCGGCCTCACAGAGGCCGGCTACAGCAGATCCGGCGACTGCGGGCTTGTCACTCACGCCCCCTCCCCCGGCCCGCATTCGAGCAGCGTCCACTCGCCGTCCGGGGTCGCCTTCACCGTGCCCGCCGCGGCCGGCAGCAGCAGCGTCGTGCCCGCCTTCACCGACACGTCGCCGATCCGCCCGCGCCCGCTCACGCACACCACCGCCGAGCACCGCCCCGATTCACCCACGGCGGTCGCCCGTTCCGTCTTCGTGCGGTGCAGGGTGAAGTACGGGCAACTGACGAGCAACTCGCGGAAGCCGTCCGACTGCGGCAGCACCGGGTCGCACGGCCCGCTCTCGAAATTCGCGCAGACCAGCCCCTTGTTGACGTGCAGCTCGCGGCCTTGGCCGGTCTTCGGGTCAACCCGGTCCCAGTCGTACAGGCGGTAGGTGATGTCGGAGGTCTGTTGCACTTCAAACAGGAACACGTTCGCGCCGATGGCGTGGACGGTGCCGGCTTCGAGGAACAGGCAGTCGCCCGGTTCGGGGGGGAAGCGGTGTAGCAACTCGGCCGACGTGCCAGTCTCCGTCGATTCGGCGAACCGTGCGGCCGTCACGCCCGGCCGGAACCCGGCGTACAGGCGGCTGGTGCTGGAGTCGGCGTCGAGCACCACCCACGCCTCGGTCTTGCCACGCTTGCCCTCGCCTTCGAGCACCACCGCCTGCGTGTCGTTCGGGTGAACCTGCACGGACAGTTCCATGCGGGCGTCGATGAACTTGAGCAGCAGCGGGAAGCGGCCGTCGGCGGGCGGAACGTCGCCGAAGATGCCGGCGGGGTCGGACGCGATCAACTGGCGGAGCGTGCGACCGGCGAGCGGGCCGTTCGCCACCACCGACTCGTTGCCGGGTACATCGGACAGCACCCACGCCTCGCCGGTCGGCTCGGCCGCCGGCGGCTCGCCGAAGAACGGCCGCAGGCGGGCACCGCCCCACACCATCGACTTGAACAGTGGGCGGAACGCGAGCGGGTAGAGCGCGGGCATGAGTATTCACCGCAGAGGGGACGGGGGGATTGTAGTTGCAGGTGAACCGGCGGCGTGAGCCGCCTGGGTACGAGCCACCCGCGGGTTCGCACCCGCGGTTCACCGGGATTCCCACCACCGCCGCACTTCCGGCAGCAGGCGGCGGGTGAACGCCTCGGCCCCGGCCTGCGTCAGGTGGAAGCCGTCGGGCAGGTGTTCGGCGTCGGCCCACGTGCGGGCGTCGATGACCGGCACGGCGAACTCGCGGACGATGTCGGCCAAGAACTCTTCGCCCAGGCGTTCCGACTCGGCCGATTGCAACTGTCGGAAGCGTTGCGTCTCCGGCATCCGCAGCAGCACCACCCGCACGCCACGCTCGCGGCACTCGCGCAGACACGTGCGGTACGCGGCGGCGTGCTGCGGGTGGATGTTAAAGCCGTCGTACATCGGGCGGTAGAACGCTTCGACCGCCGGCCAGCCGGCTTCGATCTGCTCGCGGGTGGCGGTCACGCGCCCCGGCCACCAGCCCCAGCCGTCCACGTTCCGCCAGATGGGATCGGTGCGGGCGGTGTGCGGGAGCAACTCCGGGCAGACGCGACTGACAACGGTGTGTCGGTGGGCGACGAGCGGGATGAACGAGTCGCCGGATCGTCTCGCCCACACGTCGTCGGGCGTGAGGAAGAACTCCCGCACCGTCGGCTCGTCGGTCGGCCGCAATCGCTTGGCGTCCAGACGGTGCTGCTCGTGGTAGGAGCCGTCGCCCCGCAGGAACGGCGGCCAGTATTCGAGTAACACGCCGGCGGGTTGAACGCCGTCGGCCCACAGCCGCCGCAGCGTGAGCACCTGCGACACCGGGCCGCCGCCCGCCTGCGACATGTTGAACACGAGCGGGCCGTCGGCCGGCTCGCACACGCCGGGGCGAATGCCCTGCCCGGTGCGGGAACTGCCGACGATGACCACCGGCGGGCGGGTCGGGTGTTCTGCCATGCGATTGCGAAGGGAGTCGAGCCGCAGGCCGTACTCGGGGTCGCGGAGGTGCGGCGGGCCGTGATCGAGGGCGACGGCGAACAGCAGATTCAGGGCGACGACGAAGAGGGCGAAGACCACGAATGCGCCGAGCGGACGGGCGCACGGCCCGCGTGAGCGGGCTGTTCTCGAACTCACAACAGCGGGCTGACGCCCCCCGCTCGCCAGGATCGGGATCATCGTCCCATCTCCCGCAGCACCACGGCCAGCTTCTCCGTGAACGTCTTCGCCCCGCTCGGCATCGCGTGATGACCGTCGGCAAGTTCGTCGTCGGTCAGCCAGCCGCGGGCGTCAATCAGCGGCACGCCGAACTCGGACGCCATGTCGCGGGCCAGCAGTGACACCGCGGTGTCACCGGGTTCGCCGTACCACGAGCGGAACGTGGGCGACTCGGGCGTGAACAGCAGCACCGGCCGAATGTCGTGAGCCTGAAGTTGCGCGAGCATGTCGCGCACGGCGGCGACGGCCGGCCCGCCGGGGCGGTAGTGCTCGAACGCGCCGGCATACGTGGCCCGCGCTTCGGCGAGGAACTTCGGCCGCTCCTCCGGCGGCACGGCGATGCCCGGCACGTGCCCGCGGTCGCCCATCCGCCCGGCAAGATTCAGCCCGAACGGACTCGGCAGCAGCTTCGGGTGGGCGGCGTTCAACAGGCTGAAGCGGTACACCGACGCGGCCCGCAACTCCCCACCGGGGCGGAACTGCGGCGGCGTGTCGATGGCCCAGCCGTAGCTTCGCAAAACGTCCGGCTCGTCACGCCGTAACCGATATGCGTGCAGCCACGGGGCTTCAAACGGCGGGTTGTGGTCGGCCAACATGGCCGGGTGAAGTTCGACGAGCGCCGTCTCGCACTTCAATCCGGCTGTCAGCAAACGCCTCAAATACACGGCATCCGTGACGGGTCCACACCCGGCGGCGGCGAAGTTGAAGGCCGTCCGGCGGTCGTCGGTCAATCGCGTGGCGTCGAGGCACAACAGTGTGCGACTGCTACCAATCGCAATCACTCGCTCTCGGTCGCAGGCGTCGGCAAAGAACTCGGGGTGCCGGCGAAGCGCGTCGAACTTCTCGGCGTAGATGGGGTCGCGGAGTGGGGTGGCGTCGGTCTGAATCGCAGTGTGAATGCCGAACTGCACGGCGACGAACACGACGATGCCGGCGAGCACGGCGGTGCGCCCGCGGGGGTAGGGTCGGTAGGGTGGGTCGCTCTCGCCGAGAGCGACTCGAACCGGCTCTCGGCGAGAGCCGGCCATCCTAACAGGCGTCATCACGCTCACGGCACCCCCCCCGCGGCCCACCGCTTCGCCAGTGCGTCGGTGAACTTCTCCGCCCCGTGCGTGAACGGGTGGTGGCCGTCGTAGAAGTCGGTGTCGGCCAGCCACCCGCGGGCGTCGATGAGCGGCACGCCCAGCGATTTCAGCGTGTCGTCGATCCGCTCGTCGAGTCCGGCGGGGTACATCGCGCGGAACGTCATCGCCTCCGGCATCAGCACCAGCACCACGGGAATGCCGCGCTCGCGGCAGATCGTCACGATCCGCTTCAGTGCCGCTAGCGGTCGGCCCTGCGGGTTCAGCCCGGCGAGCGTGCCTTCATACTCGGCCCGCGCCTTCGCCGCGTGTTCGGTGCGATCGTCGTCGGTCACGCTCGTCCGCGGCGGGGTCGCCCACCCGTGCGGGTCGGTCTTCCGCCCCCAGTCGTAGCGGTGGTTCCACGGCAGCCAACTTGGGGCCACCCGCCCGACCACTTGGCACCGCAGGCTGTACCACGGGGCGTACACGCTCTCCCGCCACTTCGGCCGCACGGCGTTCGGTCGGAAGCCGAACTCCTCCACCGTCGCCACCTCGTCGCCGGTCAGTCGTTCGCCGCTCAAGAAGCTCTGTTCAATCGGCCCGTCGTCACCGTCCGCGAGCATCGGCGGCAGCACTTCGAGCAGCAGCACCTTCGGCGTGACCCCGCGAGTCAACAGACGATTCAGGTACACGAGGTGGGTGATCGGCCCGGTGGCGGGGGTGCCGAAGTTGAACGCGGGCGTGCCGGTCGTTTGCTCGAACCTGGCGGCGTGGAAGCCGAGCAGGGTCCGCGAACTGCCGAGCATGAGCGCCGGGCGGTCGCACTTCAACCGTTCCAAATTGGTGAACTTGTCGGCGAACGCGGGGTCGCGCAACCGGGGGTCGGCGTCGGCGGCCGTGCCGAACCCGAATTGCACGGCGGCGAACAGCCCGAGCGCGACCAGCACGGCGACAGCAGCCCGACGACGCATTGAGGAACTCCGCGGGATCAACCGGAGGGACACGGATGACACGGAACAAGCAGTGATGAAGAGGATCAGAGAAAAAATGTGTTCCTGCTGATCCTCGGCATCCCTGCTTTCATCCTCATCATCCGTGTCCCTCCGGTTGATCCCTTCCGACCTCAGAAGGTGAAGTAGATGAACGTCTTACCGTCGGGCGGGGCGAGCAGCATGGACGCGGTCAGACAGACCGCGTACCCCACGCCGGCGAGCGTCGGGTGCAGGCGGGTCCACACCCATTGGAACGCCCCGCTCCTCCACAGCAGCATTCCCGCGAACACCACGCCCACCGTGACGAGCAGGCTGGTGTTGCTCAGCGGCAGCGGTGCCCCGGAGTGGTGGACGAACATCCTGTTCAGAACTGCCATGCTTCCCGCCAAGTCCGGGCGGAAGAAGACCCACGCGAAGGTGACGCACCCGAACGTGACCGTCACCCGCGCCGCCGTGCCCGGCCATGAGTTCAGCACCTTGTTCAGCAGCGGCTTGTCGTCCGCCCACCCTCGGAACTGGCGGTGGGCGATCAGGAACAGGCCGTGCAGCACGCCCCAGATCACGTACCCCCACGCGGCCCCGTGCCACAGCCCGCCGAGCGCCATCGTGACCAGTAGGTTGCGGTTCGTCGCCCACCCGCTGCCGCGGCTGCCGCCCATCGGGATGTACAAGTAGTCGCGGAGCCAGGTGCTGAGCGACACGTGCCACCGCCGCCAGAAGTCGCTCACGTTCACCGCCAGATACGGCTGGTGGAAGTTGAGCGTCAGGCGGTAGCCGAGCAGGTGGGCTAAACCCACTGCCATGTCGGAGTAGCCCGAGAAGTCGGCGTAGATGCGGACGGAGTACGCCAGCACGGCGAACCACACCGCCACCGAACCGAACTTGTCCGGCTCCTGCAACACCGGGTCGCAGAAGAGGGCCAGCCGGTCGGCGATGACGATCTTCTTGAACACCCCGAGCAGGAAGAACTGCACGCCGGTCTGCACCCGCAACCAGTTCCACCGCTTCGGCCGGTGCGCCTGCCGCAGGAAGTCGCCCGCCCGCACGATCGGCCCGGCCACCAGGTGCGGGAAGAACAGGATGAACAGCAGGAAGTGCGGCAGGCTCTTCTCGGCTTTGATTTTCCGCGTGTACACGTCGGCCGCGTAGCTGATCGCCTCGAAGGTGTAAAAGGAGATGCCGAACGGCACGATCAGTTGGAGGGCGGAGAACGCGGCCGGCTGGCCGAGCTTCAGCAGCGCCTCGTTCAGCGAGTCGAGGAAGAAGTTCTTGTACTTGAAGTAGCAGAGGACGCCGAGGTTCATCCCCACACTGACGAGCATCAGCGCGAGCCGGAGCTTCCGCCGGTCGGTCGCGTCCATCAGGCGGGCGAACGTGTAGTCGGCCACGGTGGTGGCGAGAACCAGGAAGGCCAACTCGAAGCTCCACGCGGCGTAGAAGTGGAAGCTGGCGACCACCAGCCAGCACACCCGCACGAGGTTCCACTTCCGCGGGATGAGCCAGTAGACGACCGCCACCAGGGCAAAGAAGAGGAGGAACGCCTGGGTGTGAAAGAACGGCTCCGGCAGCAGCTCGTGCAGCGCCCGGAAGTAGGGGAATGCGGTGGCCGGCGGGTCGGCGGCGAGCATCACGGGCATCCAATGCCGAACAGCGGTGGTCCGTCACCGCGGGGGCCGGGATGGTACTCCGTGCGTGACGCGGTGGTTGCAGCGAAACGAGCTGGCCCGCTTCGACCGCTACCGGCAGCGGAACCTCCTGCCACCGCTGAAGAACCAGCAGCGATGCTGAGGATACAGTCGAATTAGTGAACTGAAGAAGTAATCGGTGTTCCTCTCCACCGAGACGCCGCCCGTCGCCTACGGAGTCCTGGCCCTGTCACAGCCGTTCGAGGAGTTGATCGGCCCCCACCTGCCGGTGCTGACGCAGACGGTCCTGCTGCCCTTCAAGGACCGGATCGTCTACGACGGCTTGTTGAGCAGCTACAACGTGACGTTCGGCACCGGCACCCGGCGCAATCTGAACGTGGACTTCGAGACCGCCGAAGATCGGCAGGAGATCGTCACGTCTCGACCGGTGTCGGCCACGCCGATTCCTGTGAAAGCGCCGAAAGCCAAGCCCGCCCTGAAGCCGCCGGGGAGGGAGGAGAAGGACGAGTCGCTGGAGTTGATCGTCGGGCTGATCGACCAGTTCTGCCGGGAGCAACTGAACGAGGAGCACGCCGGGTTGTGTCGGAAGCGGGCCGAGAATCTGGCCCGCAAGCGCCCGTCGCCACTGGTGAGTGGGAATCCGACATCAACGACTTGTTGATGTCGATGACGCTTCAGGATTTCGACACCGGGCACATCTCGGCGGTGAGTTTGAGTATTTCGCAATCCCGGTTTTTGGTTTTTTGGGGTTGTCTCCGGGAGAGGTGACGCGTCCGAATTGACCCCGTTGCCAGAGCGACGGGCATCAGATTCCTGGCGAATACGCTGGTGTCGAGAACGACGTCGTCGGCGCCCGAAGCAGGGGGTCGCCCTGCCGATCTCGCCCGTGATGTTGTTCGACCGCGGCGTCGGGCACCTCGACCGAACCGGGGAAGTGGAGAACGAGGAGCAGATGGATCTGACCTTCCCCGACTCGGACATCAACGACCTGCTCAAGTCGATGACGCTTCCGGACTTCAACGACGGGCACATCTCGGCGGTCAGTTTGAGAAATTCGCAACTCCTGTTTTGAGACTTCTCGCTGGACGCGACAGGTTTCAACGCAAGTGCCGCTCGGCACTCGTTTTCAGTGCGAAATCGGGTGGAGATGCACCTGTCTTCCGGCACCTGGGACCGAAGTCGCGTTCAACGCCGACGAACTCCTGGTGTT
>JANNQE010000665.1:0-7761 GCA_031441625.1 Planctomycetia bacterium | reverse complement strand
CCTGGGTGGAACTGAACCCAGGCGGCTGACGCCGCCGGTTCACCCGTGCCGAAAGTCACCGGTGTCCGAATCCGCCCGCCCTTCGGCATATTCTGGTAGCCCGTCCCTCCAATCACCTCCGCGAGTGCGTGCCATGCGAGTCGCCACCGGCCCCGGCAAGATCGACGAGAAACCCGCCCCCGGCCCGTGGCGGTTCGGCTTGCTGTTCAACTTCGACATCGACGACGCGACCGTGAAGCCCGAACACCAACTGTGGCTGCAAAAGGTGGTGGTGCCGGTGGCGAAGGCGTCCGGGCGGGTGGAAGTGCTGCTGAAAGGGTCCACCAGCCGCTCGGGGTCGAAGCAGTACAACGAGGCCCTGTCGCAACGGCGGGTGGAGGCGGTGCGAACGTACTTGGTCGGACAGGGGGTAGGCGGCGACCGTATCAAGCTGACGTGGGTGGGCGAACTGGAGGCGGAACTGGCCGGGCAGAAGGACGGCAGCGAGAGCGACCGCGACCGGGCGGTGGGCGTGCTGGTGCGGCGGAAGACGCCGTCCGCCCCGCGGTTCGAGCGGTTCCACCTCGCCGACGACGAGGACGGGTTCGAGCCGCTCGGCGCGGTGCCCTGGCTGATGGTGCCGGCCGTGGGCGGCGAGCGGATGCTGCGGCTGCGGAACGCCGGCGGCCTGACGCTGCGGTCGTCGAACCCGGCGGTGTTGCGGATCATCGACCCGGCGACCACCTTCCCCGCGACGGAGGTCGTGTCGCCGGACGACAACGAGCGGATCACCTTCCGCGGCGGGCTGCCCGGCACGGCGACCGTGTTCGCCCGCGACCTGGACGGCAAGGAAGTGCCCCTGCTGGCCGTGGACGTGCTGCCCAAACGGACGGCCACCGTCGGCTTCTACTACATGACGGACAAGGCCAAGCACCACACCACCCGAAAGGTGGGCGGGGAGAAGAAGCTGATGGAGGTGGCCAACCGCGTGTTCAACCGGCAGGCGAACGTGTTCTTCGAGCAGAAGGAGGCCATCCCGCTGAACGTGAACGAGGACTGGGGCGACCCGGTGTCGCCGGCCACCCTGGGCGGGAGCGACCTGCCCAAACTCCGCCTGCTGGGGGACACCTCCGCCCGCGTGCGGGTGTTCTTCGTGTGGGAGTACCAGTCGGCCCCGACGCGGGACACCGACGCGCGGGTGGACGACATCGGCAGCGTGGTGGTGGTGTTCGAGGACGACGCCGGCACCGACGCCGGGCTGAGCATGGCCCACGAGTTCGGGCACAACCTGGGGCTGGAGCACCGCGAGACGAGCAAGCGGCTGCTCCTGTGGCCGGTGACTGACGAGCGGGCCGGCCGCCTGGAACGGGACCAGATTCTGGTCGTGAACAAGAACCTGGCCGGGAAGTGAAAAAAGTCGGTGCCGCCTGCCAGGCGGCCCCTCTGAAACCCGCTCAGTGCGGTCGCAGTTCCAATCGAAAACGCTTCCGCGGATGGGGTGTCGCACGGTTTGCCATGTGACCGATCCGACTCTGCCTGCACCTCCGGACGGACTGTTACAAATCTTGAAGGAATTTCGCTCGCATTTCCCCGACGGTTTGCTATCATCCTTGCACGGTCGGGGGCGAGACCCCCGCCGCGGCGAACGAAGTCTTCCCCTCTGACACGATGTTTCAGTCTCGCAGCCTCCGAGTCCACCTCCGATGCCGCCCCCTGAATCGTCACACCGAGGTTCCGAAGTCGATCGGCTGGGGTAGTGGACCCTGCCGAGGTTCGTTCGTCCGCCCCGGCACCGGCCGGGGTCGCCAACTCGCGCGCGGCCAGACAGTGGCCGTAAGGTGATTCGTGAGCACGAAACTGTACGTCGGCAACCTGTCGTTCGGGACCACCGATCAGGATCTGATGGAGCTGTTCGGCCAATACGGCCAGGTGGTGAGCGCCCAAGTGGTGAGCGACCGGGACACCGGCCGCAGCCGCGGGTTCGCCTTCGTCGAGATGGCGAGCGGCGCTCAAGAAGCCATCCAGGCCACACACGGCCAGGACTACCAGGGCCGCACCCTGACGGTGAACGAAGCCCGCCCGCGTGAAGAACGCCCCCGCGGCGGCGGCGGCGGTGGTGGTGGCTACGGCGGCGGCGGTGGTGGCCGCAGCGGTGGTGGTGGTGGCTACGGCGGCGGCGGTGGCGGCCGCAGCGGTGGCGGCGGCGGGTACGGCGGCGGCGGGAGTGGTGGTGGCGGCTATGGTGGTGGCGGCGGCGGGTACGGCGGAGGCGGTGGCGGCGGCAAACGGGGCGGCGGGTACTAACTCACCCTGCCATCCGAAAGACACAACGGCGGTACCACTCGCGGCGGGGTCTACACCTTGCCCGCGAGTGGTGTTCGCCGTTGTTCGCGCGTATACACATTCCAGTCGGTCGGCCTCCACTTTTCGTGTAACCCGACCCGGTTGCTACCGTCTAAACTGTTGCCCGCATCCCACGAGGTCCGCCATGCACCCGTCGTCCGTACTGCTGACTCTGGTCGCCGTGTTCGTCGGCGGGGTGGCGGTCGCCGCCGACCCGCCCAAAGCCGACGCCAAGAAGGCCCCGCCGGAACTCGGCCGCATCCCGTTCCTCCGCGATTATGCCGCGGCCGTCGAGCAGGCCAAGAAGGAGAAGAAACCCCTGTTCGTGCTGTTCGACGAAGTGCCGGGGTGAGACACCTGCAAGCAGTTCGGCAGCGGTCCGCTGTCGCACCCGTTGGTCGTGTCCGCCGCGTCCGCCGAGTTCGTGCCGGTGGCCGTTTACAACAACGTGAAAGGCACCGACGCCGACGTGCTGAAGAAGTTCGGCGAGCCGGCGTGGAACAACCCGGTCTTGCGGTTCCTGGGCACTGACGAGAAAGACCTGCTCCCGCGGAAGGACGAAGTGTTCCACGGCGGCACGGTGCTCGCCCGCATGGCCGAGAGCCTGGAGGCGGCGAAGCGGCCGGTGCCGACGTACCTGAAACTGGCGGTGGCTGAGTTCGCCCCGAAGAAGACCGAGACGGCCGTGTTCGCCATGTACTGTTACTGGGAGGGCGAGGCGAAACTCGGCGCGCACGACGGCGTGATCTCCACCCGCATCGGCGAGTTGGCCAAGGCCGAAGTGGTGGAGGTGACGTTCGACCCGGCCGTGATCGACTACAAGAAACTGGTCGAGAAGGCGAAGGGGATGGACTGCACGCACACCGTGTTCGCCCGCACCGACGCGCAGGAGAAGACGGCGAAAGAAGTCGTGGAGGGCAAGAAGGTGGTGCGGTCGGACAAGGACATCGACGCCACCACCCAGCAGCAGTACCACCTGGCGCACAGCCCGCGGTACAATTTCCTGCCGCTCACCATGGCCCAGGCGACGAAGGTGAACGCGGCCCTGGCGAACAAGAAGTCGCCCGACGAGTACCTGTCGCCGCTCCAACTGGCCATTTACGCCCGGTTCACCAAGACGACCGAGGCCGAAGCGCAGGCGGTGTTCAAGCTGACCCCCGACCGCTCGCCGGTCGGCGTCATCGCGTACTGGGCCAAACTGACCGACACCCTCGGCGAGGGCAAGTGAGTGGCACGGGCGGGTGGGTTCGCCGCCCGCCGCCGGCCGGTGCGGCGGGTCAGTCTTCGCCCTGTGCTTTGGTGAACCCCGGCTGGCCGTCGAACTCTTGCAACTTCTCCACGTGCATCCAGCGGAACTGGCCGGCCACTTTGCCGAGAAGGGCCATCAGAGCGGCCTCGCTCAGCTCGCCCGCCGCCTCTCGCAGCACGAACCGGCAGCGGTACTGGTCCACGCAGTCGGTGATCGCCCCCTTCGCCGGGTACACCTGGGTGCCGCGGTTGCTCACCATCTTCAGCTTCAGCGGGTTGCCCTCGGCCAGGGCCTCCAACTTCGGACCGAGTTCCGCCGGCAGCAGGTGGGTTTCCACGAAGATGTCGACCCCGAGCACCCGCCGCTGCTTCGGCCGCACGCTCACCGGGTCGGCCGGCAGTCGCGGCATCTTGATTGGCTTGTGGCTCCGCACCGCGTAGTTCGCCGTCTTCTGCCCCAGGTTGGCGATGATCGCGTCCGTGAACGCGGTCGTGGTGGTCGCCTTCGGGTTGTCGTACCCGACGATGTCGCCGGTCGGGTGCTTGCCGCTCTCCATCGTCACGATGAGCGCGTTCTCGATGGCCGCCGCCGCGTCGAACTCGCCCATGTACCTCAGCATCATGACCGCGCTGCCGATCACCGCGGTGGGGTTGATGACGTTCTTGCCGGCGTACTTCGGGGCCGACCCGTGGACCGCCTCGAAGATGGCCACCTCGGTGCCCAGGTTGGCGCTCGGGGCGAACCCCAGCCCGCCGACGAGCGCGCTCGTCAGGTCGGACATGATGTCGCCGTTCATGTTGGTGGTCACGATCACGTCGAACTGCTCCGGCTTCTTCACCAGTTGGTGGCAGCAGTTGTCGATGATGACGTGCCAGCTTTCGATGTCCGGGTACTCCTTGGCCACCTCCTCGAACGTCCGCTTCAGCAGCCCTTCGGTCATCTTCATGATGTTCGACTTGGTGGCACACGCCACGCTTTTCCGCCCCTCGCTGCGGGCGAACTCGAACGCCAGCCGGACGATCTTCTCGCACCCCTTCCGTGAAATCAGCTTGAGGCATTGGGCCACGCCCGGCGTCTGCATGTGTTCGATGCCGGCGTACAGGTCTTCCACGTTCTCCCGCACCACGACCAGGTCGATGCCGCGGCCGCTGTACGGCGTCTTCACGCCGGGCAGCTCCCGCACCGGGCGGATGTTGGCGAACGTCTCGAACAGCTTCCGCAGGGTGACGTTCGCACTCTTCTCGCCATACCCTACGGGCGTGCCGAGCGGCCCCTTCAGCACCAGCCGGGTTCGGCCGATGCTCTCGATGGTCTCTTGCGGCACCCCGCTGGGCACCCCCTGCTTGAACACGCTCTCGCCGGCGTGCCGCACGTCCCATTCGATCTTCACGCCGGCCGCGTCGATGATGCGGCGGGCGCTCTCCACGCACTCCGGCCCGATACCGTCGCCGGGGATGAGGGTCACCAGGGTCTTGCCGTCGGCCGTCTTCACAGGCATGGAACGAATCTCCGGGGTTGGGTTGGTGTCTGGGTGTTCGCCGCGAGCCGGGCGAGCGGGGGTGAATTACCGCAACTCGTCTTCGTGGCTGTGGGGGGAGGCGAACCAGCGGCGGGCGTGGTCGAGCAGCACTTCGGCCGGCGGGCCGGCCCACTCGTCGGGCAGCAGGACTGTCAGGGTGTCGCCATCCCGCACGCCGGCCACCGCCACCACCGCCGCCTTGTACGGATCCACCCCGGCCGCCCGCACCACTTCAGACGTGAGTTCGGTGAACTCGGCCGGCAGCGGCTCCTTGCCGCCGAACAGCACCACCCGCCGGCCGGCCGTCGGCAACGCCAGGCAGTCGGCCAGTTCCGCCGGGGAGTGGTAGTAGGCCACCTCGACCGCGTACCGGTAGCGGTGGGCGGTGGGAATCTGTTCGATGCTGGCCGACCGCGGGGCGGCGGCGGGGGTCGGCTTGGCGGTCGGGCGGCGGAGGAACTTGAGCATCGGCGGCCTCGGCGAGGGGAAACAAAAAAAGGCCGGCGACCGCCCCAGTGAGGGAATCGGTCGCCGGCCTATGTCCGCCCCGCCCAGGCACCGACGTGGTGCCCGAGCGGGGTGGCTGTCAGCGGTGTGTCGTCGCCCGTGTCGCCTCGCCCGGCTGTTCGCCGCACGCTTCGCCCCGAGCTTATGGTGTTTGATACACGCCCCCCACGGGTCTGTCAATTCGTGCGAAAAGATGGATGGGACGCATCACTTTTTCCTCTGTGTCAGTCGATCGCCGGCCGCCCCTCCAGGGTGAACACGATGACCCGCTCGCCGGTGCGGGTGCTGATGTCGGTGTGCATGCTCCTCACGTCCACCCCGGTCACATCCTTCACCACCGCCGCCAGCAACTCCGCGCCGGTCTCGATGAGCTGCTGGCGGAGTTGCTTAATCAGGTCCCGCCCGCGGGCCGGGTCAGGGCTGGCGGCCAGCTTGTGCTCGGCCGGGGTGAGCACGTTCTTCAGCCGCACCACCACCAGATCGTCCACCAGATACGTCCGCGCCTCCAGCGGCCCGCGGCCCATGTACTCCTTCTCGAACCGGATGACCGCCTGGGTGATCTCCTCTTCCATCGCCCCGCGGGTTTTGGTCGGTCGCATCGGGTGAGTCTCTCCGGGAATCGGCAACGGTCAATCGAACGCGCGGCCGGTGTCCTGGTGGGCGTGCAGCACCCGCACCACGCGGATGCCGGTCGGGGTCGGGTCATAGTACACCACCCGGCTCTCGAAGCGGGTCACGGGCCGGTAACGCATTCCGGGGAAGTTGGGGAACGGCGGATCGACGGGTGCCCCGGAGTATGGCAGCGCCTCCAGATCGGCGGTCGTCCGCGCCAACCGCTGTTGGAATGCCGCCGCGACGCCCAGCCCGAGCCGGTCGATGATGTCTTCGGTGGCGGTGTCGACGTCCACCACGGCCCGCGGCGAGTACTCGATGCTCATGGGGTGACGCCTCGTTTGGCGGCGTACTCGAGCATCTTCCGGCGGCGTTCCTCCCAGAACTGTTCGTCGCCGAGGACCGGGACGCCGGCCATCCCCTCGTTCAGCAGTCGCTCCAGTTCCTCGCGGGTGCGGCCGGCGTACTGGTCCGGCGGCGGCCCCGCCTCCACGTCCTCGCGGACCAGGTCGGCCACGTACTCGTCCACGCTGGCGAACCCGGCCGCCTTCGCCTGCCGCTCGGCCTGCGCCCGCACGTCGTCCGGCAATGT
Source organism: Planctomycetia bacterium (assembly GCA_031441625.1). Lineage (GTDB taxonomy): Bacteria > Planctomycetota > Planctomycetia > Gemmatales > Gemmataceae > JALHQU01. The sequence continues at coordinate 960 of JANNQE010000665.1, read as the reverse complement.
GATCGTCATCGCTCGCTCCTCGGCGTTCGATCCAGTGTACACGGTCGGCTGCGGGCGGGTCAGGCCCGACTTCCGCTCGCGGGGTGGCGACCCGCCGACTACACTGCTGGCATGTCCGTTGAACCCGCCCTACTCGCGGCCATCGCCGCCGCCCCGGACGACGACCTGCCGCGGCTGGTGTACGCCGACTGGCTGGACGAGAACGGCCGGCCGCTGCGGGCCGAGTTCATCCGCCTGCAAATCGAGGTCGCCCGCAAGGAGACACTGTCGCGGGCGGCGGTGAATGCGTTCAGCCACTTGTGGAAGAGGCAGCAGGAGATTCTGGACGACCACCGCGACGAGTTGCTCGGGCCGCTGGCGGGCGTGGTGACGCAGTACAACTACGAGTTCCGCCGCGGGTTCCTGGAACAACTCACACTCAGGTTGGATGACTTCCTCGATCACAACGACACCCTCGGGGCGCTCCGCCCGCCCCCGGCGGTTCGGGTCATCAACGCAGTCGATTCGCTCGAACACCTGGTGCGAGCCGACCACGTGGAACTGATCACCGAGCTTCAAATCGAACTGGAAGTCATGCTGCGCCAGGACGGGTTCGGCCCCGTGCTCGCGGCCGAGTTGTCCGCCGCCGCCCCGCGGCTCACCCGGCTCCGGTTGCTCGACCTGGAAAACTGTCGCCTCGAAGACGCGCCCGCCGCCGCCCTGTTCACCTCGTCACACTTCCCCGCACTGACCGAACTGGACCTCTCCTTCAACGACCTGACCGACGCCGGTGTCATCGCCCTCTTGAACACCGGCGTGCCGCAGCGGTTGAAGCGACTGGTGCTCGGCGGCAACCCGATCGGCGATCAGGCGGCGGTCGAGCTGGCCGACCGGCTGGGCGGGAGCAAGGTGTTGGAGAGCCTGAACCTGCGGATGACGAACATCGGCCAGGCGGGTCAGGCGGCGCTGCTCGCACGCCTC
>JANNQE010000664.1:0-2343 GCA_031441625.1 Planctomycetia bacterium | reverse complement strand
GCGGCGAGCAGCCCCGGCGGGGGGCCGGGGCTGCTCGGGCCGTAGCGGCTCAGTTCGGCGGCGAAATCCCAGGCGGTCACTTCTTCGCTTCGAGGATGAGGGTTTGCGTACTCAGGTGGGTGGTGCCGACCTCGGTGCTGTACTCGGCCTCCACGTATGCCGCCAGCAACCCCTTCTCCGGGGCGGCGACGTTCACCGCGCTCTTCACGTCCTTCGCGTTCAGGTCTTCAGACGCCCACCTCGCCTTTCGGAAGTCGCGGGTGTCGGCGGACGCCTTCCACACTCGCAACTTCTTCGGCTCGTCCCCACCCTTCAGGGTGAACCCGGTCTTCTCCATCGCCCAGTCGAATTTGGGCATCGGCTTGTCGAACACCTGACTCTTGGCGAACCCCGACAGCGTGTTCACCGCCCGCATGGGCAACAACTCCTTGTTCCCCTTCGCGTCCACCTCTTGCAGTCCGTGCCCGGCGTTCGGCACGTAGCACACGTACTTGTCACCCTTCAGTTCGTCCCAGTAGGTGTTCAGTGCGTCCTGCGGCCAGTACGGGTCGTTGGTGCCGTGGATGAGCATCTTCGGCACGGTGATGGCGTCCTTGTAGATGAACGGGTCGATCATCTGCCACAGGCTCTTCCCCTCGGTCGTGTCGGGGATGGGCACCAGCTTGGCCCGCGTGTAGTCGGCGATCATCTCGCTCGGCTTGCCGAAGGCCTTCAGTTGGTTCTGCATCTGCACGGGGAAGTTGAGCGTGTCGATGACCATCGGGGCGATGGCCTTCACCCGCTTGTCGCCGCTCGCGGCGGTCAGCCAGCTCGTCCAACCGCGTTTGGAGGCCCCGGTGATGACGAACTTCTGCACGTCCCCCTTCAGTTCGTCCTTGGCGAACGCCTGCAGCGCGTCCATCGCCCGCACCACGCTCTTCACCATCGGGAACAGGAGCGGCCAAGTGGCGTCCTTCGTGTCGAGGTACCGCTTGAAGGTCTCGGCGATGAGCGCGTCCTCCACCAGCCGGCCTTCCTTGTCGTCCTTCGGGTTGGTCGGCGTGGTGGTCAGCTTCTTCGTCTTCGGGTCCACGTAAAGCGGCTGCTTCGGGATGCCGAACAGCACCGCCACCGGCGCGCCCACCTTCTCGGCGATCGCCAGGCCGAGGGCCGACGAGGTGGGCGAGGCCGACCCGCCGGTGTTCAGCAACACCATCGTCGGCTGCACCTTCGCCCCCTTCGGGACGAACACTTGCAGGTCGTGCGTCCACGCGATCTCGTGCCACGTCTGCGAGGTGAGCGTGAGGGTGTACACGGCGCTGCCGTTCGCCTCCGTCTTGTCCTTCAGCTTCCAGGCGAAGGACTTGTCCTCCTTCGCCACGTAGTCCTTCAGGGCGGTCGGCGGCTTGTCGTCGGCGAGCGCGGGCAGGGCGACCGCGACCAGCAGGGCGGAAAAGGCGAAACGCATGGAGGGACTCCGGGCGGACGGGGTGAGGTGGCAACGGGATCTTTCTACTCACCGCCGCCAGGGTGGGGTGTCGGTGTCGTCGTCCGGCGGCTCGTAGTACCGCTGCCGGCGGGCGAATTGCATCAGTTGGTAGTTGTTCACTGCGAACAGGGCGAACCAGACGGTCATCATGGGGCTGGGGCGGATCCACCACGGCAGCAAGTCGAGGACGGTGTCGGGCACTAGCCGGGCATACAGGAGAGCACCGTATACCGCCATCAGCAGTGCCAGCACGAACCCCAGCCCGGCGGCGATCATGTCGGCCGACCGCACGCGGAACACGGCGAGCAGCTCGCGGCAGATGTTCCCGCCGTCGAGCGGAAGAATGGGTAGCAGGTTGAACACCGTCCAGAACAGGTTGATCCAGAGCATGAACTGAATGGCGTGCTTGGCGTAGAGGTGCAGCGCCGCGCCGGTGGTGGCGAACGCGACGGCGAAGGTGATGCCGAAGAGGGTGAACCCGGCGAGCGGACCGGCCAGGGCGACGAGCATCCGCTGCCACGCCGCCCGCGGCGGGTCGGGGGCGATGGCATACCCGCCGAACCCGTGAAGCGAGATGGCCGCCCACGACCCGAACAGGCGGTACGCCACTGCGTGCCCGAGTTCGTGACCCAAAATGGACACGAAAACGCACGCCACCCAGATGAGGATGTTGACGAGCAGCATGCCTTCGCGCGGCGCATTGATGAACCCGAAGATGCCGGTGATGAGCCAGAACAGTGCACCGACCCGCACCGGGATCGGGCCGAGCGGGAACTTCAGGTCGAGTGGCGTTGGGGAATCGACGCCGATCATTGGGCGGGTCCGGGGTGTTCGCGTGGGGCCGACAGCAGCATCTTATCGGTGGGCCGGGAGCG
>JANNQE010000663.1:0-6785 GCA_031441625.1 Planctomycetia bacterium | reverse complement strand
GAGGCGTGCGAGGGTGGGACTGCTCATCGTGCGGCCCTTGGCGGAAGTCGGGAGGACGACCATCCTCATCAGAGCCGAATCGCCGATGCATTCCTATCCACCTATTCCGGAATAGCTTGCGGAAAGCTACGTGCCATTCGGGGGTCAGACCTCAGCCCCCGGCTTCCTCGTCGGGAGTGGAGTTGGCGATTGTCAGGACCTCGCCCCCCGTCCCCATCTCCCAGGGGAGATGGGGACGGGGGGCGAGGTCTTCGGTACCGACCCCTGACAGGGGACGGGGGGTCAGGTCCTCGGCAAACGCTGGCGACCCTCGTCGCGAAGAATCGTTCACCCCCCGTCTCGCCCTCGTGTACAGTCTGTATCGACATCCTATTCACCCGCCGCCGGAGGCTGTCATGTCCGTTTCGCGTGCCACCCAGGACGACCACGACCGCAAGGTGGGAGCTGCCCTCGCCGAGTACGACGTGCGGCGCGCGGCCGGCGAGGGCGTGCATCTGCTCGACTTCCTGGCCGCCCACCCGGACGAGATGGCCGATCTGGTGTGGTACTTCCGCGAGGTGCCGCCGTCCCCCCCGGCCCCGCCGCCGCCCGTCGCGCCCGCCGCGCCCGCCGCCCCGTCGGGGATACCGGGCTGCGTGTTCGAACGGGAACTCGGCCGCGGCGGGATGGGAGTGGTGAACCTGATGACGCAAACGGCCCTGAAGCGGCAGGTGGCGGTGAAGACCCTGCTGCCGGACGCCGTGCTCACCGCCGACCGGCTGACGCGGTTCGTGGACGAGGCCCGCACCGCCGGCGGGCTGAAGCACCCGCACATCGTGCCCGTGTACGAGACGGGCACGCACGACGGCCGGCCGTACTACGTCATGGAGTACGTCGCGGGGGAGACGTTGCAGGACGTGTTGTCCCGCGGCGCCCTCGACTTCAAACCGACCGCCCGGCTCATCGCCCGCCTCGCCGAGGCCGCCCACACCGCCCACGCGCAGAACGTCGTCCACCGCGACCTCAAGCCGGCCAACGTGCTGCTCGCCCACGCCGACGCCCACGCCGGCCGCGCCGACGCCGTGCAACTCGGCGGCACGAGCGGGCCGCGGGTGATCCCCAAGCTGGCCGACTTCGGCCTGGCGTGGAGCGACGCGAACGACCGGGCGGTGTCGCGGACGGGGCAGGTGGTCGGCACCCCGCGGTACATGGCGCCGGAGCAGGCGGCCGGCTCGCCGGGCGGGGTGACGGCGGCGGCCGACGTGTACGCCCTCGGCGCCATCCTGTACGAGTGCCTGACCGGGCGTGCCCCGTTCGAGACGGCCGACCTGTCGGCGCTGCTGGCGGAGATCCGCGACAAGGACCCGGTGCCGCCCGGCCGCCTCCGCGACAAGACCCCGCGGGACCTGGAGACCATCTGCCTGACGTGCCTGGAGAAAGACCCCGCCCGCCGCTACCCGTCCGCCCGCGCCCTGGCCGACGACCTGACCCACTTCCTGAACGACGAGCCGATCGTCGCCCGCCCGCCGTCGTGGGTCGGGGTGGCGGGCAAGTGGGCGAAGCGGCGGCCGGCGGCGGCCGGGCTGATCGCCTTCGGGCTGGTCGCGGCCGTCGCCTTCGCCGTCACCATTCTGGCCTGGAACGTCAGCCTGACCGCCGAGCGGGACCAGACCGCCAAGCAGCGGGACGAGAAGGAGAAGCAGCGGGACGAGACGGCCAAAGAGCGAGACGAGAAGGAGAAGCAGCGGGCGGAGGCGGCGAAGGAGCGAGACGAGAAGGAGAAGGAGCGGGAGCGCACCGCGAAGGAGCGGGACAAAGCCCGCGAGCTGCTCGCCCTGGCGAAAGGGCTGGATGACTACACCGCCCGCTTGAGCAACGACCCCCGTATCCGCACGAAAGACCTGGACGGCCTGCGGAAGGAACTGCTCGTCAAAGTCGTCGAGAACCGCGTGACGCTGACCAAGCTGGCCGGGGATGACCCCGAACTGAGGGAACTCTCGGGCAAGGGGTACGGCCAGTTGGCCGAGATTACCGCCGACATCGGGGCCAAGGCCGACGCCCTCCCCCTGTACGAGAAGGCGGTGGCGGCGTTCGAGGCGATGGCCCGCGACCGCCCGGACGTGCCCGGATACCGCCGCGCGCTGGCCACCACCCTGGACAAGCAGGCCACCCTGTTCCGCCGGATCGACCGGCCGGCCGACGCCGAAGCCGGCTACCGCCGCGCCGTCGGGTTGTGGCGCGACCTCGCCGACGGCCCCGGCGGAACGCCCCGCGACCGCCAAGCGCTGGCCGGCGTGTGCGGCAACCTGGGCCACCACCTCCGCGAGTCCGGCCGGCCGGACGCCGCCGACAAGTCGTACCGCGAGTCCCTCGACCTGTTGGAGAAACTGACGGCCGACCACCCGGCCTACGCCGACTTCACCCGCGACCTGGCCGCGACGGAACGGCACCTGGGCCTCGCCCTGTGGCACACCGGGCGGGCGGGCGAGGCGGAGGAGCGAATGACCCGCGCGCGGGAGATGGGGGAAGGGCTGGTGAAGGCGCACCCGAAGGGCGAGGAGTACAAGAAGCACCTCGGCGCCACCCTGAACAACCTGGCCATTCTGTTCACCGACACCGGCCGGCCGGCGGACGCCGAGAAGGCGTACACGCGGGCGGTCGAACTGGTCGACGACCTGGCCGCCGCCCACCCGCAGGTGCTGGCCTATCGGTCCGACCTGTCCAAGGCGGTGAACAACCTGGGCACCTTCCACGACGACCAGGGCCAGTGCGAGAAGGCGGAGAAGGCGTTCGCCCGCGCCCGCGACCTGCGAACGCGGCTGGTGGAGGCCGACCCCGACGACACCGACTTCCGGCACGATCTGGCCGGCGTGCTGAACAACCTCGGCCGCCTGTACGCCCAACTGGGGCGGGACGCCGACGCGGACGCCGCGTACCGCGAGGCGGTGCGGCACCGCGACATCCTGGCGAAGGCCAAGGGGCCGCTCGTCGAGCAGCAGGTGGGGCGGGCGACCGTACTCCTGAACGCCGCCAACCTGTTCGACCAGACGGGCAAGGTGAAGGAAGCGGCGGCGACACGAGCCGAAGCGCTCGCCCTTCTTCGGGCGATGGTGAAGGACCACCCCGACCACCCGGAGTACGCGGCCGAACTGTCGAAGGTGCTGAACGGGCTGGGCGGGGCGGCCACCGACCGCGGCGACTGGAAGGCCGCCCAGGGGCACTACGAGGAGGTCATCCGCCTCCGGGAGAAGTTGACCGCCGACCACCCGACCGTGACCGACTACCGCCGCCTGCTGGGTACCGCCCACAACAACTTCGGGCGGATGTACCACCTGATGAAGCGTTACTCCGACGCCGAACCGGAATACAAGGAGGCGATCAAGATCGACCGCGAGCTGAACAAGCGACTGCCGGCCGTCGTCACCCACCGGCGAGACCTGGTGTTGCACCTGAACAACCTGGCCACCACCTACGGGGTGGCGGGCGTCCTGCCCAAGGCGGAGGAGGCGTTCAAGGAGGCGCTGGCGGTGGCCACCGCCCTGGAGAAGGACTTCGCCCCGCTGCCAGACGACCGCCTCGTCCGCGCCGGCATCCTGAACGGCCTGGCCGTCACCTACGGACGTTCCGGGCGGCGGCCGCTGGCCGAGCAGACGTACCGCGACGCCATCACCATCGCCGAGGGGTTGCACACCGAATTCCCGCAGAACGCCGAGTACGCGGCCTCGCTGGGCCTGAAGTACGGCAACATGGGGGAACGGGTGGAGAGCCGGATCGACCCGAAGCCGGCGCTCGACTGGCACGACAAGGCCGTCTCCCTGCTGAAGGAGACGCTGACGGCCCACCCGCAGCACCGCAACGCCCGCGAGTACCTCGTCCTGTCGTACTCGAAGCGGGCCGGCTTCCTGGGCGACCTCGGCCGGCACGCCGACGCCCGCACGGACTGGGAGGCGGCCGTCGCCACGGCCGCGACGGACGCGAAGTGGCGGTGGCAACTCGAACTGAGCATCTGCCTGGGGCGGCTGAAGGAGCACGCCGCGGCGACGAAACTGGCCGCGGAGGTGGCCGGACGGCCGGACCTGAGCGGGGCCAACCTGTGCGACCTGGCGACGGCGTTCGCGCTGTCGTCGAAAGTGGCGGCCGGGGACGACACCCTGACCGACGCGAAGGCGGTGGCCGACGGGCACGCCGCCCGCGCCGTCGAACTGCTGGCGAAGGCCCACGAGAAGGGGTTCTTCCGCGCCGCCCCGATCGCCGACCGGGTGCGAACCGACCCCGCCTTCGCCCCGCTCCGCGGGCGGGCGGACTTCAAGCAACTGATGGCCGACATCGACCGACCGAAACCCCCGCCCGGCAAGGACGGGCGGTAGCGGGTGCGGGCGGAATGTCCCGGTGGCGGCTTGCGTTGCCACTCGCGGGGCGGCATCATGGCCGCATTCCCACGAGGGCTGGTCATGGCGACGACAATGCCGGTGGCACTCGACCCCCGCATCCGGACGGGCGATCCGGTCGCCGTGAACGACTGGCTCGGCCGGCACCAGGAGCGACTCAAGCGGTTCGTCCGGTACGACGTGCGGGTGCCGTCCGGCCCCTACGGGAGCGCGTCCGACGTGTTCCAGAACGCCGGGCCGCACCTGCTCGCCGACCTGCCGGACTCGGTGACCACCGACGCCGAGTTGCTCCGGCTGGTGCGGCACCGGCTCCGCCGGCGGGCGCTCGACCTGATTCGCCGGAACGCCGCCCACACCACACACCCGCTCGCCGTCGGCGGCATTTCCGGCAGCGGGGCCGCCGCCGTACCGGCCGCGCCAAACGTCAGTTCGCCCAGCCTGCGACTCACCCGCGACGAGCGGCGGGAGTACATCCTCATTACCTCCGGGTATCAGCCCGACACCCCGGATCACGCCGTGTCGCAACCCCTCCTCATCGTCCTCCTCCGGCAGGTGGACGACGTGCCGCTGAAGGTGATCGCCGATGGGTTGGGGATCGACTGCGTGAAGGCGGCCCGGCGGTACTACAGGGCACTCGACCCGCTCCAGGCCGGGCTTCACGCCCTCTGGCTGAAGGACCGGCCGGCGGAGTCGGACACCGCCCAGGACAAGTTGTACCGGGCGTTGCCGCAGTTGTCGGAGAAGGAGCGGAAGGCGGCGGAACTGTGCCGCCAGGAAGACGAGGCGTACCCCGGCGTCGTGACGCGCGACTGCCGGTACACGCTCGCCGAGGCCGGGAAGGTGATCGGGGCTTCCCCCGCGGCGGTCGGCACACACCTCTTCCGCGGGCGGAAACGGTTGCGCAAGATCATGCTCGGGTGTGATGCCCCGACGACAATTCCCACGGGTGAACCGTGACCCCCCGGAACCCTCACCCCAGAGCCATCCTGCCGAGGCCCTCGCGTCGTACTACCGGAGCCGCGAGCAAGGGCTGCCGTTCGACCGAGAGGCGTTCCTCGCTCGCCACCCCGCCGCCGCCGTCTTCATCGACCGCATCGAAGCCCTCGAAAAAAAACTCGCGAGCCCCACCCCCAGGCCGAGTGACACCCCCGAGCAGACGACCCTCCCGCCGGCGCCAGCCGGGTACAAACTGCTGAGCGAGTTGGGCCGCGGCGGAATGGGGGTGGTCTACGAGGCCCGGCAGATCAGCCTCGACCGAACCGTCGCTCTGAAGATGGTGCTCGGCGGCGGTCACGCCACGGGTGATCGGGTGGCCCGCCTGAAAGGCGAGGCCGAAGCCATTTCCCGCCTGCAACACCCGCACATCGTGCAGATCCACGAGGTCGGCGAGCACAACGGGTTGCCGTTCCTTTGTCTGGAGTACCTGGCCGGCGGCACCCTAACCCTCCGACTGGCTGGCGGGCCACTCTCGCCACGGCCGGCCGCCGACCTGCTCGTCGCCCTGGCCGGGGCGGTCGAAGCGGCCCACACGGCACAGATCGTCCACCGCGACCTCAAACCCGCCAACGTCCTGTTCACCGCCGACGGCGTTCCCAAGGTCACAGACTTCGGCCTGGCAAAGCAGGCGGACAGCAGCCTGACATCCACTGGCGCCGTGCTGGGGACGGCCAGTTACATGGCCCCTGAGCAGGCCGAAGGCCGGGGGCAGGAGGTCGGCCCGGCGGCGGACGTGTACGCACTCGGCGCCATCCTGTACGAGTGCCTGACCGGCCGTCCGCCGTTTCGCACTCCCAGTGTTCAGGAGACGATCCGTCAGGTCGTACACGTCGATCCGGCCCAGCCGCGGTTTCTCAACCGGGCGGTGCCGCGGGAGCTGGAGACGGTCTGCCTGAAGTGCCTCGCCAAGGACCCGCGGGGGCGATACGCGAGCGCCGGTGTGCTGGCAGCCGACCTGACGCGCTGGCTGCGGGGGGAGCCGGTGGTCGCCCGCCCGACCGGACTGCTGGGGCGCGGCTGGCGCTGGTGCCGGCGGAACCCGGCCCTGGCTGCGGCGGTGGTGATCGCGGTGGTGGGCCTGCTCACGACGGCGGGCGTGTCCGTGCAGGGAAATTGCATGAGATTGCCTACGATTTCGTGGTGTTCATCCGTTTGCATCTGGACCCGAACACCGTTCGCCTGTCCCATATTTCTGCGGCCGCATCCCTGGCGCATTCGCAAGTCGGGTTCGACAATGTTCCGCTCCACCCACCCGGAGCGTTGTCATGGCCACCACCCCGCGACCGCTGGCGGACGACTTCGCCGAACTCCGTGACCCACGCGTCCAGCTCAAGTGCGTCCACAACTTCATGGACATCATCCTGATCGTCGTCTGCGCCACCATCGGCGGGGCCGACGACTTCGTCAGCGTGGCCCAGTTCG
>JANNQE010000662.1:0-7125 GCA_031441625.1 Planctomycetia bacterium | reverse complement strand
ACCAACGGGAGCGGGCCGGCCCGCTCCCGTTGGTCGCGGCGAAGGATCGTTTCCCCGAGACCGTCCATGCCCATTCGCGCCGCCCTGTTCGACTTCGACGGCACCCTGGCCGACAGCTTCGCCGCCATCACCGCCAGCACCAACCACGTCCGCGTGTCGTTCGGCTTCCCCGAACTGACCGAGGCCGAGGTGCGGGCCTACGTCGGGCACGGGCTGGACCACCTGATGCACGACCTGTGCCCCGGTTGCGACACCGCCGAGGCCGTCCGCCGCTACCGCGAGCACCACCCGTCCGTCATGGCGGCGGGCACGCGGCTGTTCCCCGGCGTGGCCGACACGCTGCACACCCTCCACGCCCGCGGGGTGAAGTTGGCCGTGTGCAGCAACAAGGCGGTGGCGTTCACCCGCGCGCTGATCGACTCGCTCGGGCTGGGCGACCTGATGACGGCGGTGCTCGGCCCCGAAGACGCCGGCGACAAGCCGAAGCCCGACCCGACGATGCTGCGGGTGGCGTGCGAGCGGCTGGGGGTGAGCGCGGCGGAAGCGGTGTACGTGGGCGACATGAGCGTGGACGTGCTGGCGGGGCGGGCGGCCGGCATCCCGGTGTGGCTCGTGAATGTGGGTCAGGCCGGCACCGACGACCCGACGGCCCTCGGCCCGGCGCAGGTGCTGGGCGACTTCCGGGAACTGGTCGGGCTGATTGGAACGGGTGGCACGCACTGACCGGGTGAGACGGCCCGCCCGGTCAGTGCCCTCCCGGTTCTACTTCGTCACGCCACTTCGAGCACCATTTGCATCCGCCCGGCGTTCACCAGTTCGCCCGACCGCTCCAGCCGGTTCGCCTCCTCGCGGATGCCCTCGAACCCCTCCCGCATGGTGGTCAGGATTTTCACCGCGGCCTTCACGTTCGCCAGCCGCGGGGTGCGGAGCTCGTTCACCACGAACTCGTACAGCCGCAACATGTTCGTGCCCATCTCTTCGTCCACCTCCACCCGCACGCCGGCGGCCAGTTCGGTGACGATGATCTGCGCCTTGGCCATGTACGGGGTGGCCACCGGCACGTCGCCGTTGGTGAGGGCCATCTCCGCCTTGCCCAGGCGGGCGAGCGCGCCGTCGTACAGGGCGAGCAGCAGGTCGATGCGGGACAGGCCGGCGTACTCGTCGTGTCGGCGGTAGGCGTGGTGCGGGGACATCGGAGTTCCGGTGACGCGGTGGTCGGGTGGTGTGTGGGCGGTCGACTGGGGCGGGCTAGCCGTTCGAGTACGACACCGGCACGAGTGACGAGAGTTGCGACTGGAGGCCTTTCAGCCGGTTCACCGCCGACTCCATGGCGGCGAACTGCTTGAGCAGACTGCCCTTCTTGTCCTCGATCAGCAGGTTCTGGCGGGCGACGTCGCGGTCGATCCCTTCGGCGGTGGCCGCGAAAGCGTTATCGATGGTCTTGAACCGCCCGTTCACCGGATTCAGATATTTGTTCAGGACCGCCCCGAGGCGGCCGGCCACCCCCTGGGTGACGGTCAGGTCGGCGGTCGTCGCCCCGTTCGCCGTGACCAGCACTTGCAGGCCGTCGGTGTTGGCGTTGCCCGTGCGGCCGGCGAGCAACTGCCCGCTGCCGGTGGCCGGTTCGGTCACCCCGTCGGCGGTGAAACTGCCGACCACGTCGGTGCCCCGGCCCCGCTCCCCGCCGGCGAACCCGAGGGCGGGCAGGGCGGTGCCGCCGGCCACCTCCACCGACGCCGCCGACCCGTACCGGGCGGAGGTGATGCGGATGCTGCCGCCGGCCACGTCCACCGACACCTGGTTGGCCTGGATCGGCGGGTCGGAGTTGATCACCGCCTGCACGGCCGCCGCCAGGGCCGCCGGGGTGTAGGTGCCGGCGGCCAGCGACAGGGTGTTGGACCGCGCCCCGTTCACCACCACGCTGAACGTGTTGTTGCTGCCGTCGATGGTGACGCTCGGGGCGGGCGGGGTGGCGGCCGTCACCGCGGCGCGGGCGGCCGGGGCGGTCACGCTCACCCGGTACGGCCGGCCGGCCGCGGACGGCTTGGTCTTGTCCGACCCGAAGACGAAGCTGACCCCGCTGTCGGTGGACGTGCCGGTGAGGGCGAACAGCCGCTTCACCTCGCCCGCCGACACCCCCGGCTCCTGCCCGCTCAGGGCGCGGTCGAGCTTCCCCTGGTCGATCACCAGCCGCCCCTTGTCGGTCAGCGTCACCCCGACCGCCGACAGGCGGTTGGCGGCGGTGCCCAGGCCGGGCACGGCGGCGGTCAGCACGCCGGTCAGGTCGTTGGCCAGTTGGACGGCGTCGCGGCTGCCGAGCAGGGTGCCGGTCGTGCCCTTGGCCGCGTCGTAGTTGTCCCGCTCGTCGATGTAGTCGATGACCGCGTTGAACGACGACACCAGGTCCTGCACCGCCTTGCTCGCCCCGCTGGTGTCAGACGCCACCAGCACGCTCAGCGGCTTGGTCGGGTCGGCCTTGTTGGCCGTGACGGTGACGCCGGGGATCAGCCCGGCGAACTGGTTGGTGGCACTGCGGACGCTGATCGCCCCGACCCCGCTGCCGAGCTGTACGCTCGCGTCGGCCGCCGCCTGCACGGTGGTCGCCGTCGCGTTCACGTCCGCCCCGCTGCCGCCGGTCAGGCCGTTCGTCACGCTGATGGCGTTCGTCGCCCCGGTCTTGGTGGCCGTGAGCACCAGCCGGTACGGTTCGGCCGAGCCGTCGTTCAGCAGGGCGGCCCGCACGTCCCCGCCGGAGTTGTTGATGGCGTCGGCCAGCCCCTGCACGGTGTTGTTCGTCGGCCCGATGGTGACCGTCTTCTCCGCCCCGGAGCCGACGCGGAAGGCGAACGTGCCCTGCTTGATGGCGGAGCCGGGGTCGGCGAACCCGCCGGACGCCACGCTGTTCGCCTGGGCCAGGGCGGTGACGGTGAAGGAGTAGGTGCCGGGGACGGCGGAGGTGCCGGCGGCGACCGACACCGCCTCCTTGTCCGACGGGGTGGCGGTGCGGCCGTCGAACGCCCCGGCCACCGACCGCCCGACCCGGCTCACCTGGGATTGCAGGTCGAGCAGCTTGGCCTGCAGCCCGCCGAACGTGGCCTGCTTCTGGGTGACGACCGCCTTGCGGGCGGTCATCTGGTCCACCCGCTTCTGGCTGATGGCCGTCAGCCCGTCGATGATCTTCTGCGCGTCGATGCCGGTGGCCAGGCCGGAGAAGTTGAGGCCGCTGCTGCTGACGCTGGACACGGTGGACCCCCCTGCGGGGAGACGAGTGGTGTGGGGACGCGAACGCGGCCGCGGAACGGGAATCCGTTCCGCGGCCTGTTGGGGTTATCGAAGGTGCCGGCCGGGAGTTGCCCCGGCCGGTGCGGGGTTAGCCGCGGAGCAGACCGGCCACCAGTTGGGTGATCTGGTTGGCGTTCCCCAGCACCGTGCTGCCGGCCTGCATCTGCGTCTGGTACTTGGTGAAGTTGGCGATCTCCGAGGCGAAGTCGGTGTCGCGGATGACGCTCTCGGCGGCCGTCGTGTTCTCCAGCGTGTTCCGCAGGTTGTTGGCCGTGCTCTCCAGGGTGTTCGACTGGAACGCCCCCAGCCGCCCGCGGAGGTCGGTCACGTCGGCGATCGCCTTATCGATGGTCTTCAGCGCCTCCGCCCCGTTCGACGTGTCGATCTGCGACAGGCTGCTGTACAGGCTGCTCGCCCCCACCCCCAGGTTGCCGGTGTTCAGCTTGTCGAACGACACCTTCACCGTCTCCCCGCTGTTTGCCCCCACCTGGAAGGTGAGCGAGTTGTCCTGCACGTTCACGTTCCCTTGCGCGCCGGTGGCGGTGGCGACCGGGTTCGGGGCGGGGCCGACGATGACGGTCGGCAGCACCGCCACCTGCACCCCCTTCGAGTTGCCGTTGGTGGAGGTGAGCACGTTCCCCTTGCCGGTGGCCGCCACCCCGTCGATGGTGCCGGCCACGTCCAGCCCACTGTCCGACACGCTGGCCGTGCCGAACCCGCTGCTGGTGTAGCCGATGGCACCGGTCGCCGCCTGGTCGGAGAAGACGGTCACTTTGGCTTCCGACCCGAACGTGTTGCTCACCAGCCGGGTCGCACTGGGCCCCGGCACCGCCGCCAGGTCGGCCGTCACACCCGTCTGGGTGCTGTACTGGTTGATCTGGTCGATCACCTGCGACTGCGACATGCCGGACGTCAGCTTGATCTGCACGCCGTTCACGTTCAGCGTCTCGTCCTGCGTCAGCGGGGTGGCTTGGATCGGGCCGCCGGCGGTCACGTTCGCCTTCTCGGCGGCGGTACCGACCACCACCGCGTAGGCGCCGGCCTTGGTCGTCGGGTCGGCCCCGAGGAACTGGGTGGTGGCCACGCCCGTGTTGCCGGTGATGCCGGCGGTGCCGTCGAACAGCGCCTTGTTGCCGAACTTGGTGGTGCTGGCGATGCGGTCCACGGTGCCCAAGATGTTGCCGATCTCCGCCTGGTTGGCCGCCTGCGCGGTGGTGTCGTTCACCCCGCTGTTGGCCGAGTCCACGGCCAGGCTCCGCACCTTGTTCAGCAGGGTGTTCATCTCGTTCAGCGCGCCTTCGCCCGTCTGCACCAGGGCCACCGCCTTGTTCGTGTTGTCGATGGCCGCCCGCAGGCCGGAGATCTGCGCCCGCTGCGTCTCGCTGATCACCAGGGCGGCCGGGCCGTCCGCCCCGCGGTTCACTTTCAGGCCGGTGGACAGCCGCTCGAGCGACTTGCCGAGCATGCCGTTCGTTTTGGTCAGGTTGTTCTGAGCGTTCAGGGACGCGACGTTGTTGGTCAGGGTCAGGGCCATTAGTCGAAACTCCGTGTGGAGGTTGGGTGGGTCGAGGCCGGGCGTCGCCGGCCGTCAGTGCGGTTATCGACGTGCCGCCACCAGATTTGCCCAGCGCGAACGCTTTCCCGAATTCCCCTCTCGGGGCGGCGAAAGAGTGAGGCGTGGGGTCAATCGCACTCCCTCCCGACCTTGCCCACCGGTGCCTTCCCCGACACAATCCCCGCATCCCCCCCTTCCCTACGCCCCCGGTGCCGCCCGTGGCCAAAACCAAACCCGCCTCCCCCGCCGCCCGCGCCGCCGAACTGCGGGAGCAACTCCACCACCACAACCACCTGTACTACGTCGAGGCCGCCCCGGTCATCTCCGACCGGGAGTTCGACAAACTGCTTCAGGAGCTGATCGACCTGGAGAAGACGCACCCGGAGTTGGCCACGCCAGACAGCCCGACGCAGCGGGTGGGCGGCAAGCCGATCGACGGGTTCGAGAAGGTGACGCACAAGGCGGTGATGCTGAGCATCGACAACAGCTACTCGGCCGACGACCTGCGGAAGTTCGACGCCGACGTGCGGAAGGGGGCGGGCAGCGGGGAGGTGGCATACACGGTGGAGCTGAAGATCGACGGGGTGAGCATTTCGCTGCTGTACGAAGACGGGGTGCTGAAGACGGCCGCCACGCGGGGCAACGGCGACGTGGGCGACGACGTGACGCAGAACATCAAGACCATCGGCAGTGTGCCCCTCCGCCTGACCACCAAGACGCCGCCGAAGATGGTCGAGGTGCGGGGCGAGATCTACATGACGCGGGCGGAGCTGGTGCGGCTGAACGTCGAGCGGGTGAAGACCGGTGACGACCCGTACCCGAACACCCGCAACCTGACCTCCGGCACCCTCAAGCAGCTCGACCCGAAGAAGGTCGCCAAGCGAAAGATGAACCTGTTCGCCTACGCCGTCGGGGGGGCCGACGGTGTGACGTTCGACACCCAGGAAGAGTTGCTGAAGACCCTGAAAACGTGGGGCTTCCCGGTGAACCCGCACTTCGTCGTGTGCAAGACCATCGACGAGGTGATCGCCTTCTGCGCCGAGTGGGACGAGAAGCGGCACGCCCTTCCCTACGAGACCGACGGCATGGTGGTGAAGCTGAACAGCTTCGTGCAGCGTGCGCGGCTGGGGGCGACGGCGAAGGTGCCGCGGTGGGCGAAGGCGTACAAGTTCGAGGCCGAGCAGGGCATCACCAAGCTGAACTCGGTCGAATTCAGCATCGGCAAGTTCGGCGAGCTGACGCCGGTGGCGGAGTTGGAGGCGGTGCTGTTGGCCGGCACCACCGTGCGGCGGGCGAGTATGCACAATGCCAGTTGGGTGGAGAAGATGGACGTGCGGATCGGCGACACGGTGGTGGTCGAGAAGAAGGGCGAGATCATCCCGCAGGTGGTGCAGGTGGTGACGGACGCCCGCACCGGCAAGGAGAAGCCGATCACGTGGCCGACGACATGCCCGGTGTGCGGCGGGCCGGTGGAGAAGGAGGAGAGCGCGACGAGCTTTGGGTACGTCTGCGCGAACACGGGCGTCTGCCCGGCGCAACTGGCCAAGCGGATCGAGGGGTACGCCCGGCGGGATCGCATGGACATCGACACCCTCGGCCGCGAGGTGTCCGTTCAACTGGTGGAAACGGAACTGGTGAAGAGCGTGACCGACCTGTACACGCTGACCGAGAAGCAACTGCTGGCGCTGGAGGGGTTCAAGAAACTGAAGGCGCAGAACCTGCTTGCCGGCATCGAGGCGAGCAAGGGCCGCGGGCTGGCCCGGCTGTTGTCCGCGCTCACCATCTACATGGTCGGCGAGAGCATGGCGGATGCACTGGCGGAGGAGTTCCCGAGCATCGACCTGGTGCTGGCCGCGAGCACGGAGCAGTTGTCGAAGGTGAAGGGGTTCGGGTCGAAGCGGGCGGGGTTCGTGTACGACTACTTCCACAGCCCGGCGGGCGAAGCGTTGGTGACGGAGCTGCGAGCCGCCGGGGTGAAGCTGACGCACGACAAGCGGGCGGTGCCGGCCGGCGGGCTGCCGCTCACCGGCAAGACGGTGGTGGTGACGGGCACGCTCACCAAGTACGACCGCGGCGGCATCGAGGCGCTCATCAAGGAGATGGGCGGCACGGCCACCGGTAGCGTGAGCAAGAAGACCGATTACGTCGTGGCCGGCGAGAAGGCCGGCAGCAAACTGGACAAGGCGAAGGCGCTCGGCGTGACGGTGCTGACGGAGGACGAGTTCGAGAAGCTGATCGGGAAGTGATCGATCCGGTAGGGTGGCCCGCTCTCTCCGAGAGCGGATTCA
>JANNQE010000661.1:0-7661 GCA_031441625.1 Planctomycetia bacterium | reverse complement strand
CGTGGGAGGCGGTCGCCTTCGGGAACGGCTTGTCGCCGGGGTTGTAGGCGATGTTCCCCGCCGGGTGCGGCGGGTCGGCCAGCGGCAGCTTGGCGTCGCCCCACACCTCGAACTCGGTCATGCCGGTCTTCCCGCCCTTCGCGTGGGTGAACACGGCCCGGATGCGGGTGGTGGTGGTCGCCGGGAAGGAGATGACGTTCGCCCGCCGGCCGGTCGGCAGTTCCGGCGTGCGGGTGGTGTTCGGGATCGCCTTCCACCCCTTGCCGTCCCACGATTCCAGGTCGAACTTGGCCGGCGGGATCACCCCCTTGCCGTCGTCGAGGAAGAAGAGCTTGACGGTGTGGACCGCCCGCTCGGTGCCGAAGTCGATCTCGACCGTGTCCGTTGCGTTCGGCGAGCCGTCGCACGTCCAGCGGTTCGGCGGGTCGCGGTGGTACCAGGCGTTGCCGTCGATCAGCTTCGACGGCGGGGTGCCGGGGTTCGAGAACGACACCGAGAGCCGTGGGAAGTAGGTGCCGTCGTTGTTCACGGCGAAGTTCACCGCCGTCTCCTTCGGCTGCGGCACCTGTTTGGCGGCGGGCAGCTTCGCGGTCAGCGGGGCGAGCTTCTCGGATGACGCGATCTCCTTGCCGTCGGCGAAGAGCCGCAGCCCCTTGCCCTTCTTGTACCGGGTGCCGTCGCGATCCCACAGCACGCTCACCAGTTGCCCCTTGTACGGCACGTTGTCCACGGCGAAGTAGTCCCACCCGGCCGGGGCGAGCGGCTTCACCTCCAGCGTGTCGTTGTCCCGTGGGCGGAGGCCCACCAGCCCGGTGATCACCAGGTCGTTGAACGACGAGTGGAAGTAGTGTTCGCTGTGGTTGTACCCGTCGTGTCCCTCGAACGAGCCGGTGTCGGGGTGGCACGCCTCGGCCAGGTACGGCTTGCCGTTCTTGCGGTGCGTCATGGCGAAGGTTTGGAGCAACTTCAGGTAGTCGGCCGGCGTCACCACCTTCTGTTCATACTCCTGGATCAGGTTCGCCATCCCCTTGAGCGTCTGGCTGGTGGCATAAGGCCACGACTGCCCGCTCCACCAGCAACAGGAGTTCTTGAGCAGGAACATGGGGTCGTTCCGCTCGACGGTGCTCGGGCCGAACTCTGCGGCGAACCCGTCCTTGTCCAGCAGTTTCTTCCACGCCGCCTCGTACCCCTTACCGGCATCGGGCATGGAGAACTGCCACGGCACATACCCGATGAGTTCGCGGCCGTACTCGCTGCCGGCGTGCTTGCCGCTCTGGTAGGTGAGCGTGAGGCCCTTCACCTTGTGCCCGTCGGCCTCCTCGTCCTGCTTGTACATGGGGAAGAAGAACTGCCGCTTCGGGTCCCACAGTTTGGCTTGCAGTTGTTCCTTCAGCCCGGCTGCCTTCTCCCGGTATGCCTTGGCCGTGTCCTTGTCGCCGGCCAGTTCGGCGACCTTCGCAATGGCGAGCGAATCGGCCCACATGTACGCGTTCATCGTCGGCCGGTAGCCGGGGGCCCCGCGGAGGATGTCCTTCGTCTGCCGGCTGTTGATGTTGAACTCCATGCCGTCGTCGTGCCCGGTCTGCCAGAACAGACCGACGTCCTTCACGAAGTGCCGCTTCTCCCACCCCTCGTGGTTCTTCTTCAGGTCGGGGAGCAGGTCGGTGACGAACGTGTCATCCGGGTGAACGCGGTGAACGGCCCACACGGAGTCCGCCAGCCATGTGCTGTAGTTCCGCGGCTGGGCACCCGGAGTGCGGAACCAGTAGCGGGTGTAGTCGCGGGCGATCTGCGGGTTCCGCAGCCAACGGGCTTCGTACAGTTGGTGCCCGGCCGGACATGAGATTGCACCATAGGCCCCGGACCAGAACGGCCGGTCGATGAACTCGGTGAACCCGTACCCGCTGTTCGGCGAGCCGTAGGTGAGGTGCTTGGTGAGCAACTCCCAGCGGTAGTAGTAGGTGGTCTGGAGGTCGGCGTCGGGGCACTCGAAGAACGGGATGTTGGCCTGGTACCAGTCCCAGTCCCGGTTGTCCCAGAACGTCTCCTTGTCGAGCAACTTCTGCGGCGGGAGGAGCGGCTCGGCGGCGACGGCGGGGACAGCGAGGGTCAGGAACACGCCGAGTGGGAAGGAACGCATGGGAGGAGCCACTCGAGGGGGAACGAGGGCGACGCGGTCCGGACCCGGATCGCCGCACGACAGGGGTGAGGGCCCTTCTTCGGATCGCCTTTCGGCGGCGGACGGGATGGGTCCGCATTGGGTGGCGGGTGAGCACGTGGCACCGTCGCCGCGAGAGTGAGAGGAGTCCGAACCCTCTCGTTATTTCTTCTTCGGCGGGTTCACGGGCCACGGCTCGACGTTGGCCCGCTTGGCCCAGGCGTCGTACTTCGCGGCCAGGTCTTTGACCCGGTCCGGCATCGTCGCCGCCAGGTCGCTCCCCTCGGTGCGGTCCTTCGCCAGGTCGTACAGTTCCCACTTGCCGCCGTCCTTGCCCACCAGTTTCCAGTCACCCGCCCGCACCGCCCGGTTCCCCTCGTGCTCCCAGAAGAGGTCGCGGTCGAGGGGCTTGTCGGCGAACGCGGCCACGAGGCTCTGACCCTCCAGCGGCGTGACGGCGACATCACCCACCCTCTTCGGGTACGCGGCACCCGACACCTCGACACACGTGGCGGCGATGTCAATCAGGTGGCCGGGCTGCTTCCGCCGTTCGCCGGCGGCGGTGATCCCCTTCGGCCAGTGGGCGATCAGCGGGGTGCTGATGCCGCCCTCGTGCACCCAGTGCTTGTACTCGCGGAACGGGGTGTTCGACACGTTCGCCCACCCGCGGCCGTAGGCGACGTAGGTGTCGGCCGGGCCGGGCATCACCTTCGGCCCCATCCGCACGGGGAACCCGTCGCGGGTCTGCTTGGGAACACTGCCGGCGGTGGCGAACTCCTCGGGCTTCATCACTGGAAACGTCGGCTTTTCCGGCCGCTCGATGTCCGGGTGGTCTTTGTTCCCCGATCGGCCCTGCGGCTCGGCGCACCCGCCGTTGTCCTGGAGGAACAGGACAAGCGTGTTCTCGAATTGCCCGGTCCGCTTCAGTTCGGCGACCAGCTTGCCGATCCCCTGGTCCATGCGGTCGACCATCGCCGCGTACACCTCCATACATGCCGCTTCCCACTTCTTGTCCGCCACCTTGTCCCAGTCCCCGGCCTGCTTGCTCATGCCCTGCTTCGGGTCGACGAGGCCGAGTTTCGCCGCCTTCTCGAAGCGAGCCTTGCGGACCGGCTCGTACCCGCCGTCGTACTTGCCCGCGTACTTCTTGATGTCTTCGGGCAGCGCGTGCATCGGCCAGTGCGCCGCCGTGTACGCGACGTACAGGAAGAACGGCTTCTCGGGTCGGTCCTTGGCGTGGTCGCCGACGAACCGCACGGCGTGGTCGGAGATGGCGTCGGTGTAGTAGTACGTCTCGGGCTTGTACTCCTTGTCCGCGTACGGGGAGATCATGGTGTCATCGCGGACGAGCGAAGACGGGTCGAAGAAACTGCCCGCCCCGTTGATGGTGCCGTAGTAGCGGTCGAACCCGCGGCCGAGCGGCCAGTTGTCCTTCGGCCCGTCTTTGCCGGCGAACCGGGTGACGTGCCACTTCCCCACCGCGTAGCTGCGGTACCCGGCCGGCTTGAGCACCTCGGCGATGGTGCGGCACGAGGTGTTCAGGTTGCCCCGGTAGCCGGGGAAGGCATCCCCTTTGTCCTCCATCATGTGCCCGACGCCCGCCTGGTGCGGGTACAGGCCGGTGAGCAGGCTCGCCCGCGTCGGGCAGCAGCGGGCGGTGTTGTAGAACTGGGTGAACCGCACCCCTTTCGCCGCCAGTGCGTCCAGGTTCGGGGTCGAGATCTCACCGCCGTAGCAACCCAGGTCCGAGAACCCCATGTCGTCGGACAGGATGACGACGATGTTGGGCCGACTCGGCGGCTCCGCGGCCGGTGTGCGGGCGACCGCGATCACGAACAGGAAGAGGGCGGTGGCAAACACGGTCGGTTTCATTCGCATCCTCTCGTCGGTGGTAGACCGGCTACTTGTCTCTGGTACGGCTGGACTACTTCTTCGGTTGCGCGGGCGGGATGGTCCGCAACTCGGGCTGGGTGGTCGTGGCTTCGAGGGCCTTGATGGCCGCCTCCACCGACGCGACCTTTTGCTTCTTGGCCCAGTCGGGGAAGTCCTTCTCCTCGCGGTACTGGGCGATCAACTTCTTCAGGTCCGGGAGCACCTCCTTGGCGGCCGTGCCGTAGCGGAGCAGTTCCTTCATGATCTCCCCCGTGCGGCTCTCGCTCCCGTGGGCGCTCTGCGTCTGGGCGAACTTCAGGCTGACGCGGATGCCCTCCTGGAAGTGGTACTTCGAGAGCGCCCGCAGGCCGGCCATGCGGATCTCGTTGGCGAACATGGTGTCCGCCGGCGACGGCACGTCGATGGCTTCCAGGATGTCCGGGGCGAGGGCCTGCACGTCTTCGAGGGTCAACTGGTTGGCGATGGTGTTCGTGAGGGTGGCGCGGGCCATGCCGTCGGCGTTCCTCGCCACGGCCCGGATCGCCGGGTAGAGCAGGTCCGGATCGACCCCCTTGACGGACGTGCGGAGAAGCCCCTGGAACAGTGCCGCCGCCAGTTCCCCGTGAGTCAGTTGGATCGGGTCGTCCCACACGACGGGCGTCAGCGGTTCGGCCGTCCTGGCCACCGCCTTGAGCATGTCGGGGACGACGGGCTTGGCGGTGTCGCCCATGTTCTTCAGGGCGTTCGCCGCCTTCACCCGCAGCCAGCGGTCGTCGTGCGTGAGCAGGCGGACCAGCACCGGCAGTGCCTCCGCGGTCTTGATGTGCCCCAGCGTCTCGGCCGCCCCCTGCCGCTTGCGGGCGTCCGGCCCTTCGGCCATCTTGATCAGCCGCGGGATCAGGTCATTCTTCTCCGGCCGCTTCGCCAGTTCCTCCGCCGCCCACCCGCGGGCCACCGGCGACCAGTCGCCGAGGGCTGCGATCAGTTCCCCGACCGTCTTGGTCTTCCGATCCAGGTCGAACCGGCCCGACGCGACCGCCTCCCGCACGTCGGCCTGGCTCAGCCAGTTCTTCTCGTTCGCGTCGCGGCCGGTGATGAGCAGCTTCTTGAGCGGTAGGGAGTAGGTCAGCACGTAGGTGGCGTTCGGGCTGAGGCCGTAGTACCCGCTCTTGCCGAAATAGGTGTTGTCGTCCGTCCGCCCGCCGCCGTACTGTTCGTCGCCGTCGTAGGTGAAGGAACCGTCGCTCCGGCGGACGAGGTCGAAGTGCCACGACGCTTCCTTGAAGAAGGCCGCCGCGGCCTTCGGGCCGCCGGCGTTCGCCCCCAGCGCTCCCCACAAGTAGCTGAACCCCTGCCCGGTGTGCCCGTACTCGCGGTTCTGGTACGACGCCGTCACCATCTTGGCGAAGTAGTGCGACTCGGTGACCCGGTCACCCTGGACGGCGTACATCACGGCGGTCATCGCGTTCTTGCCGTTGTTGTCGTGGTTCGGCCACGGCATGTGCTCGCCGTAGGGAATCGCCCCCTTGTCCACGTAGTAGCCGAAGAACTTCGACGCCCGCTCGATCGCCGGGTCGATCTCCAGGTGTTCGACGCCGCACTTCTTGCCCATCACGATGGCCAGGTTGCCGATCAGACCGGCGGCGTTCACCGGGCCGTACGGCGGGATCGAGCCGTGCAGTTTCCCGTCGGGCGTCTTCATCGAGATGCCGTGCCCGAAGGTGCCGTACAGGCTCTGGCCCATGGCCAGCTTGGTGGTGTACTCGCGGATGGCGGGCAGCACCTCCTTGTCGCCGGTGAGCAGGAAGTACTCGCACAGGAACAGTGTCCGGTAGCCCCACTCCCAGATCACCATGCCGTCGCGCAGTTCCAGCTTGAGGGTCTTCGGGCCGAGCTTCCGGGCGAACTCTTGCACGCGGGGCAGGTACTCCTCCTCGCCGGTGGCGAGCAGGGCCAGCCCGTTGACCGCACCCCAGAAGTCGTCGTTCAGCTTCTCCTTCGCCAGCGCCTTGCACGCCTCGTCGAAGATGAGTTTCGACTTCGGGCAGTCGAACGGGGCGGTGTCGGCGTAGGTGCCGAGAACCCGCAGTTTCAGCTCGACCTCCTGCGACTTTCCGCCCCGACAGACGGTGAGCTTGAGCACGCCGTTCACCTTCTCGGCGTCCTGGATGGCGATGGCGATGCCCTTCCGCGCGTCGTCGGCGAACGGCTTCCCGTTCACGCCGTTGATTACGTCGTCCACGTTTACCACCCCGTCGGCAGGGGATTTCTTCCCGACGTGAGTGACCAGAATCTGCCGGCTCGCGGTGGTCGTCCGCCCCTGCTGGCTCTCGAAGAAGTTCGCCGGCTTGGTGTAGATCCAGCCGCGCAGCCCGGTCGCGCCGAGGTTGTACGTCTGCTTGCGATCCACCTTGGTGGACTGCGTCAGGTCCGGCGGGGCAGGCGGCTCGGCGGCGGAAACGGAGACGACGGCCGCAAGCGCCGCAGCGAACACCACAGGGGATCGGAGGACGCGAGAGCGAATCATGAAGGCATCCGTGATATGGGGCCGAGGGATCAGGTTGCAGTCATCTCGATCACCTCTTCGGCTGTACGGGCACGTCGCAGAACGACAACGCGGCGATGCCGTTCTCGCCGCGGAGCAGGCGGTCCTGGCTCCAGGTGGCACTGTCGATGTACGTCAGCGTCTTCGCCTGCGACGGGGCCTTCAGCTTGAGCGTGACCACCGCCCCGGCCGCGGAACCGGACGCCACCTTCCCCTTCTCGCCGTCCGGGTAGAACTCGGCCACCAGCTTGTCGTCCCACTTCACCGGCTGGTCGAACTCCAGCACCAGTTCGTCGCCCTTGTCGCTGGCAAACGAGACCCGCTTCAGGTTCGGGGCGGTGATCGACACCGCCGGCTTCTTCCCGTAGAAGTCCCGCTCCACCAGCGGGCCGATAAGCTTGGCGAACTCGGCGTACCCTTCGATGGGAAAGTGGCACCCGCCCGGCGGCTGGATGCCGAGCGTGGACATCACGCTCAGGTTCGAGAACAGCGCTGGCAACTGCCGCTGCACCTCGCGGAGCTTGTTGTCCGACCCGTTCACCCCCATCGAGCACGCCTTCGGCCAGATCTGGAAGACGTAGTACTGCCGCACGTTCGGGTAATCGGACTTCCACCCGGCGGCCATGTCCACGAAGAACTGGCGGTACGTCTCGTACCCGTACCCGCCGGTCGGCCCGTCCGCCCCCTGGTCGTTCTCCCCCTGGTGCCAGAACACCGCCTTGATGCCGTGCGTCAGCTTCGCCTGTTGCACCCGCCAGAGCAGCCGGCCGTAGATGGTGGTCGCGTCCGTCGGGTCGGCGTGGTTCCGCTGGTGGACATCAATCCGGCTGCCGCCGACCGCCCCGTTGATGACGCACACCGGCACCTTCTGGCTTTCGACCAGCCGCTCGGCCAGCGCCATCCCCCAGTAGCCGATCTGGAATTGCCCTCCGGTCTTGCTCCGTACGACAGCGTGCCCCCACTTCTTGAGGCGGGCGTTGTTCGGGTCGCCGGCCATGCTGCCGAAGCTGCGGACCCACTCGTTCGTGCCCTTCTGCTCGTACTTGCCCACGTCGGTGGCCTCGGCGTTCGACTGGCCGTCGATCA
>JANNQE010000660.1:0-6931 GCA_031441625.1 Planctomycetia bacterium | reverse complement strand
CCCTCCCCGCTGGGGAGGGGTCGCCGAGGGAACGCAGTTCCCCGGCGGGGGTGGGGCGCACCCTCCGGACACAACACCCGGCTGGCTCATTTCACTCACACGCCTTGCCGGACGTCGACGGGTCCGTATTCAAGTGATGGCTGTACACTGACCGATACCGACGGGGCGGGAGATGAAGCGGGCAATCTACTTCGTCCTCCATGTCGTCATGCCGGTGGCCGTCGGCACCGCCATCTACATCGGGTGGCGGGACCAGCAGATGTTGGTGTTCCGCTGGATCGACGCGGTCGGGGCGAACTGGCTGGTCGTGCGGCCCGACATTTCACTGCCGGGTTGGGTGAAGAACTGCCTCCCCGACGGGTGCTGGGTGTACGCTTACACCAGTTGGATGCTGATGATCTGGCGGCGGATGAACGTGTGGGTCGTGACGGGTGTGGTGCTGGCCGTGGGCGGTGAACTGGGCCAACTGGTCGGCCTGGTGGTCGGCACGTATGACAACATCGACATGGTCTGTTACTTGGGCGGCTTCCTTCTCTCATGGGTGATTTATGCGAAAACGGCACCTGTGCTCGGTGGTGGTGGTGGTCATCATGGCGGCTCTGGCGACGGGCAGCGTGCCCACCTCGACCAGCGGCCTGACCATCGAAACCTCGTCGTCGCCGACGGGGACCGCCCCGACGGGGTCCTCGACGGTGGTCAAGCCGACCGGCCCGTGATTCCGGCCGCGGGCGACCCGGCCCGCCCATGAAGTACACCCTCTCCGCACACCCGACCGCACCCCGGTCGGGTGTCGTTTTTTCCCATCACCTTCGCTCGCGCCACGGGACGCGCCGACCCGCCCGCCGGAAATACCTCTCGTCAGCCCGAGCTGCTGTAGCCGGCCTCTGTGAGGCCGGTCGGACCGGGGTCACAGACCCCGGCGACAATCGAAGCCGCTCGCACGGAGGCGACGGAATGACGGCGACGACCCCGACTCGGGTGGCGCAATCGGCCGCCCGCCTCGACCCCCGCACCGACGCCGACCTGCTGGTGGGGTTCCTCACGCACCACGATCAGGCCGCGTTCGCCGCACTCGTGCAGCGGCACGGCCCGCTCGTGTACGGCGTATGCCGCCGTACGTTGGAATTGAGCGCTGATGCCGACAACGCCTTCGCTGTGCCTGACGCCGACCACACGTCGGGCACAGCCCGACCTGCGACACCGATTCGCCCCACTTCAGTAGTCGGTCTTCTTCATCGCCTGGAGCGCCTCCTTGAACTCGGTGGCGGTGGCGAATCGGCCTTTGCGGTCGATCTCGATCGACTTCATCAGGATGGCGGCCAGCTCGTCCGTCATGTCGGGGGTGAGCACCTTCGCCTGCCGCGGCGGGGAGTTCAGCCGCCGCCGCACCGTCTCGTCCGAGTTCAGGCTCTTCTCCCACGGCAGTTGGCCGGTGAACATCTCGAAGGCCGTGCAGCCGAGGGCGAACAGGTCCACCCGGTGGTCGGTGGTGCTCCGCTTGATGACCTCCGGGGCCAGGTAGTCCACCGTGCCGGTGCGGTTGCCCGGCTGGCAGAAGGCCGGCGTGTACGGGATGGTCAGGCCGAAGTCAATCAGCTTGACCACCCCGTCGGTGGTCACCATCACGTTCCGCGGGCACAGGTCGCGGTGCAGGTACTTGGCGTCGTGCAGGAACTGGATGGCGTCGCACAACTGGGCGACGAAGTTGACGCGGTTGCCTTTCAACTGCTGGTGCCGGCTGTCCACCAGGAAGTTCAGCCCCATCCCCTCCACCCACTCCATCACCGCGTACGGTTCGCCGTCGGTCGTCACCCCGTGCTCGAACGTCTTCACGATGTTCTCGTGCCGGAGCGACACGCAGATCTCGCCCTCGGGCGGCTTCTTCAGCCCTTGCAGCCTGAACTTCTCCTCGAACTTGGCCGTCTTCACCTTGTCGTTCAATTTCACCGCCACCGTGCGGCCCAGCTCGCGGTCGAACGCCTTCCACACCTTCGACATGCTCCCTTGGCCGGCGCGGGACTGCAAGTCCCACCGCTTCTTGGCCTCCACCACCTTCCGCTTGTCTTTGCCGCCGAACAGTTTGCTGAAGAAGCTCACGGCGACCCCCTAAAGTCGCCGCGCGCTCCGCGGGCGGCAACAAGAACCGCCCGCGGAGCGTGCGGCGACACTCACTGGATTTCGCAGAAGTCGATCACCCGCGACACCTCGGTGCGGATGTCCTTGCGGTGGACGACCCGATCCACGAACCCGTGCTTGAGCAGGAACTCGCTCGTCTGGAAGCCGTCGGGCAACTCTAACTGAATGGTGTTTTTGATGGTGCGGGCACCGGCGAACCCGACCATCGCCTTCGGCTCGGCCAGGGTCACGTCGCCCTGGAAGGCCCAACTGGCGGCCACCCCGCCCATGGTCGGGTGCGTCAGGATGCACACGTACAGCCCGCCGGCCGCGTGGTACCGCGCGAGCGCCGCCGACACCTTCGCCATCTGCATGAGGGACAGAATCCCCTCTTGCATCCGCGCCCCGCCGCCCGACCCGCTCACGAAAATGAGCGGGCGCTTCATTTCCGCCGCCCGCTCCGCCGCCCGGCTCAGCTTCTCGCCCACCACCGCCCCCATGCTGCCGGCCATGAACGCGAAGTCGGTCACGCCGACCACCACGCCCCGCCCGCGGATGAACCCGGCCCCGCACACGGCCGCGTCCGGCATCCCCGTCTTCTTCTGCTGCTGGGCGATCCGCTGGGTGTACGGCTGGCTGTCGGTGAACCCGAGGGCGTCGGTCGGCCGCAGGCCGGCGTCCCACTCCTCGAAGCTGTTCTCGTCGAGCAGTTGCTTCAGGCGGTCGCGGGCGGACACGTAGAAGTGGTGGTCGCACTCGGGGCACACGTTCAGCCGGCCTTCCACGTCCTTACGGAAGACGGTCGCCTTGCACGCCGGGCACTGGAGCCACAGCCCTTCCGGGATGCCCCGTCGGGCGTGGCGTTCGGTCTGGGACATGACGGACATCGGGTTCCGGGTCGGGTGACGGGTGTTGTAGGGAACGGACCGCCGTCAGGGCGGGTCGCTCTCTCCGTGAGCGACATCCGGACCGCCTCTCGGAGAGAGTCGGCCACCCTACTGGTCGTCGATCTGCGCCAGGCTCTGGAACTTTTTCCCCTCCACGTACGCCAGGAACGCCCCGCCGCCGGTGGACACGTGCGTCATTTCAGTGTCGAACCCGAACTGCTCGACCGCCTCGGCCGTCTCTCCCCCGCCGACCACCGTCACTGCCCCGCTCTTCGCCATGGCCTCGGCGATGCCCTTCGTGCCCGCGCTGAACTTCGGCTTCTCGAACCACCCGACCGGCCCGTTCCAGATGACCGTGCCGGCGGCCTTGATCTTTTCGGCGTACAGCACCAGCGTCCGCGGGCCGATGTCCACCCCCTCGTACCCGGCGGGGATGCCGCTGACGGCCTTGTCGTCGGTGAACTCGAACAGGGCGACCGAGTCCAGGTCGTCGCTCTTCGCCGCGAGGCACTGGACGGGAAGTTGGATCTTCGACCCGACGTACTGGAGCAGCGGTTGGGCGGCGGCCACCTCTTCGTCGGCCACCCTCGTGTCGCCCACCTTCCAGCCGAGTGCCTTGAGGAAGGCGTAGGCCATCTTCCCGCCGATGAGCAGGTGATCGACCTTCTTCAGCAGGGCGTGGATGAACGCGATCTTGTCCGACACCTTCGCCCCGCCCATGACGGCCAGCACCGGCTGCTTCGGCGCCCCCATCAGCCCGTTGATGATCTCCAGTTCCTTCGCGACGAGCAGCCCGACCGCCCGCGGCTTGCCGGCCGCTTTCATCGCGGCGGGCACGGCCACCATGCTCGCGTCGTGGTCGTTGTGGCAGGTGCCGAAGGCGTCGTTCACGTACACGTCCGCCAACCCCGCCAGCTCCGCCGCGAACGCGGCGTCGTTCTTCTGCTCGCGGGGGTCGAACCGCACGTTTTCGAGCATCAGCACTTCACCGGCTTTCAACGACGCCGACGCCGCCGACACGTCCGCCCCAACGACGGTGCTGGAGGCCTTCCGCACGGGCTGTTCCAGCAGGTCGGCCAGTCGCTCGGCCACCTTGTCCATGGTCAGCAGTTTGTCTTTCGCCGGGTCGCCGCTCGGCCGCCCGAGGTGGCTCATGGCGATGACCGACGCCCCCGCCTTCAAGAGCGCGTTGACGGTCGGAATCGCCCCGCGGATGCGGCGGTCGTTCTTGATCTCGCCCGACACCTTGTCGAGCGGGACGTTGAAGTCGACCCGGATGAGCACCTTCTTGCCCGTCAGGTCGCCCAGGTCGGCGATGGTCGTCTTGGCCATGTGGTGAACCTCAGTGCAGAGGATTCACCGCAGAGGGCGCAGAGGGCGGGGAGAAAAGACGAGAGCATGTTCTCAGAACTCTCACTTGTCTTCTCTCCGCGCCCTCTGCGCCCTCTGCGGTGAAATCGGATTTACGACTTGCTGACCATGAACTTGAGCAGGTCGACGCACCTGTTGCTGTACCCCCACTCATTGTCGTACCACGAGATCAGCTTGAAGAAGTTACCGTTCAGTTCGATGCCGCTGCCGGCGTCGAACACGCTGCTCGCTGGGCTGTGGACGAAGTCGCTGCTCACCACGTCGTCTTCGGTGTATTCGAGCACGCCCTTGAGGTACGTCTCGCTCGCCCTCTTCATGGCGGCGCAGATGTCCTTGTAGCTGGTCGCCTTCTCCGTCTTCACGGTCAGGTCCACACAGCTCACGGTGGCCACCGGCACCCGGAACGACATGCCGGTGAGCTTGCCCTTCACCTCCGGGCACACCAGCCCGACCGCCCGCGCCGCCCCGGTGGTACTGGGGATGATGTTTTGTGCCGCCGCCCGCCCGCCCTTCCAGTCCTTCTTCCCGCCGGGGCCGTCCACCGTCTTTTGAGTGGCGGTGTAGGCGTGGATGGTGGTCATCAGCCCTTCGGCCACGCCGAACCCTTCCTTCAGCAGCACGTGAACGACCGGCGCGAGGCAGTTGGTGGTGCAGCTCGCGTTGCTGATGATGTTGTGCTTGGCCGCGTCGTACTTCTCGTGGTTCACGCCCATCACGACGGTGATGTCTTCGTCCTTGCCGGGGGCGGAGATGATGACCTTCTTGGCCCCGGCCGTGATGTGCCCCTTCGCCTTGGCCGCGTCCGTCCACAGGCCGGTGCTCTCGATCACGTACTCGACCCCGTGGGCCGCCCACGGCAGGTCTTTCGGCTCGGCCCGCAGGGCCAGGCACTTGATGACGTGCCCGTCCACCACCAGCAGGTCGTGCTCTGGCTCAACCGTCACCGTCTTGCCCTGCTTGGCGGTCTGCTCGGCCGACTCCTTCGCGGCCTTGGCGATGGACTCCTCCGACGCCTTCGACTCGACGGCCTGCGTCGCCCGCCCCTGAGTGGTGTCGTACTTGAGCAGGTAGGCGAGGTTGTCGGCCGGGACGAGGTCGTTGACGGCGACCACGTCGAACTGCTTGTCCCCCTTGCCGAGCAGACCTTGATCACACAGCGCCCGGAACACCAGCCGGCCGATCCGCCCGAACCCGTTGATCCCGATCTTCACAGCCATCGCGTTACCACTCCAGAGTGCCGACGCCGGGAGAGCGGCGCAGCGGGTAAAGAATACCTGACTAAATTACGCCGCCGACGTGGGAAAACCAGGGAGCGACGCGAACCACTTGTTAGCCCGAAGCGCGAGCGAGGGGCAGACCGCCGTTGCGGATCCGCAGGGTGGCTTGCCCCTCGCTCGCGCGTCGGGCTAACAAGTCGGGGACGGTGGGGGAGGTCTTCTCTCCAACACCCCCGCTCCTACTCCTAACTGGAGACCTTCACTCACGAGCCTCCCCCATGTCCAACGTCGTCCGTGTCGCCGTCACCGGGGCCGCCGGCCGGGTCGCCAACAGCCTTGTCCTGCGGCTGGCGTCCGGCGAGGTGTTCGGCCCGAACACCAAAGTCATCCTGCACCTGCTCGAAGTGCCGGTGTCCGTCGCCCCGAAGGCCATGCCGACGCTCGAAGGCGTCGGGTATGAACTGATCGACTGCGGCTTCCCCACACTCCAGGATGTGATCGTCACCGACGACCCGAAGACGGCGTTCAACGGCATCAACTGGGCGCTGCTCGTCGGGGCCGCCCCGCGGGGGCCGGGGATGCAGCGGAAAGACCTGCTGCTGAACAACGGCAAGATCTTCGTCGGCCAGGGCAAGGCCATCGCCGAGAACGCCGCGAGCGACGTGCGGATTCTGGTGGTCGGCAACCCGTGCAACACCAACTGCCTCGTCGCCTTCCGCAACGGGCAATCGGTGCCGGCCGACCGCTGGCACGCCATGACCCGGCTCGACCACAATCGAGCTGTCGCGGCGCTGGCTCTGAAGGCCGGCGTGCCGTGCGAGACGGTGACGAACATGACCATTTGGGGCAACCACTCGAACACCCAGTTCCCCGACTTCACCAACGCCAAGATCGGCGGGAAGAAGGCGACGGAGGTGATCACGGATCGGGCGTGGCTGGAAAGCACGTTCGTGCCGGCCACCCAGGAGCGGGGCAAGTTCATCATCGACAAGACCGGCGTTTCGTCGTCGTTCTCCGCGGCGAACGGGGCCATCGACCACGTGAAGGCGTTCGTGACCGGAACGAAAGGCGGTGACTGGACGAGTGCGGCGGTGGTGAGCAACGGCGAGTACGGCGTGCCGAAGGGGCTGGTGTTCGGCTACCCCGTGACGACGAGCGGCGGGAACTGGAAGGTGGTGGAGGGGCTGACGCACGACGAGTTCGGCAAGGCCGCGTTCGCCAAGACGCTGAAGGAGTTGGAGGAGGAGCGTGAGGCCGTGAAGGAACTGCTGCCGAGCTGAATCCCGTAGGGTGGGTCCAGCGGGCGCTTCGCCCGCGCCGACCCACGCGGGTGTCTCAACG
>JANNQE010000659.1:0-3599 GCA_031441625.1 Planctomycetia bacterium | reverse complement strand
CGCGTGGCTCGACGCCCACTGGCTCGGGCTGGTCGACGACCGCCGGGCGGTATCGCCGCTGGAGCGAGACCGCCTCACCTGCTTCTTCGGCCCGGCCATGTTGGACGTGCCCGCCCACGATCAAGTGCGGCGGCAGGTGGTGTTCGCCACGCAGTCGTCGCGCGGCCAATGGGCCGCGGGTACGAGCGGCTGGTGATGCGGCTGGCCGGCGAACTGGCCGGCCGCGGGCCGGGGGTCGGGTCCGGGCGGTCCGCCGTGGTCGCGCAGGCCGCCGGCATCCCCGGCCCGGTGGTGGTGCTGGCGGACGACGCGCGGCACCGCGGTGACCTGCAGCGGGAGTTGCGGCAAGCCGACCGGGACCGGGTGCGGGTGGTCACGCCAGACGAACTCGCCGCCGGAGTCGAAGTCGGCGTGCTCGTGCGGGCCGACGGCCGGTCGGGCGTGCCCCCCTTCAGTGAAAGTCAGTTGACCGAGGGGCAGGCGAGCCGCACCCCGCTGCTGGTGGTCGACGCCGCCCAACCGGGCGACTTGGACCGGGAGAGGGCATACCGCTCGGAGGGGTGGGTGTCGCTGGCGGCCCACTGCGGCGGATTTGCCGAATGGGAGCGGTGGGTTCACCGCCGGTTGCCCGGTCGCCGAACCCGCTGAGAAACGACGCACAAACCTGTAGGCGATCTGTGGCTAATTATTGACCAGAAATAGTGGGGTCGACCCCACAAATCTGCTCCCTGAGCCTTTACCCGTGTCACTTGCCTGGAACCAGTACGACTGCCGCCGCACCACCCGGTCCCGCCGGGGTGGGTGGTCTCGCGCCGAACGCCGGGTCGCCAGGGCGGTGCTGACGGACGTCCTGAAGCCGGTAAACCTGTGGGCCGTGCTGTTGAAGATGGCGGCCAACAACGGCCAGGCCCCGGGCGTCGACGGCGTGCGGTACCACGACCTGAGCAAGGGCGAATGGTTCGAGCTGTTCCGGCAGGTGCGGGCCGCCATCCTGGCCGGCACCTACCGACCGCAGCCCCTCCGTGAAGTCAAGATCGATAAGGTCGGTGGCGGCACCCGCACCCTGAAACTGGCCGTCATCATCGACCGGGTCGTGGAGAAGGCGCTGGCCGATGCCCTCACGCCGACGGCCGAGCAGACCTTCCTCGACAGCAGCTACGGGTTCCGACCTGGCCGGGACCGGTTCGGGATGCTCGCGGTCCTGAAGGTGTGGGCCGAGACCCACGGGCTGTGGTTGCTGACCGCGGACGACGTCAGGAAGGCGTTCGACCACGTCCCCGTGGCGGCCGCGGTGGCCGCCCTCCGCCGACTGGGCACCGACCCCGCCCTGGTCGCTCTCGCGGAGATCTTCCTTCGGGGCCAAGAACAACGCGAGGTGGGGATTGCCCAGGGCGGTGCCATGTCACCGCCGACCTTGAACTTGATGATTCACTACGCGCTCGACGAACTGATGCCTGCCGCCCGCGGCGGTCACGCACCGGTGCTGTACCTCCGCTACGCGGACAACCTCCTCGTGGCGACCCGCACCGAGCAAGAAGGACGGGAACTGCTGGAACGGATCCGACTGCTCCTCGGAGACGTCAGCCTCACGCTCAAAGGCGACCCGGGTGAAACCCGCAACCTCGCGGGCAAACAAACCCTGGACCTCCTGGGCTTGCGGCTGACCTCCGACGGCACCCGGCTCACGTTCGAAGTGCCCAACCAGAAGTGGGGAACCCGCAGGAACGAGGACGACCAGTCCCAGGACCTGCGGAACAAGCTGAAGCTGGCGCACCATGAAGCCAACCCCACCGCCGCAGCCAGGCAACTGGTGAAGGGGTGGATCGCGGCCCACGGACCCGCCTTCAGCAACACCAACCCCAGGAAGGACCAGGAGACGACCAACCGGCTGCTCAACCTGCTCCGACGCACCGGACACCGCCACGCCCTCACCCGCGCCCAGATCGTCAGCACCATGCGGACGGCTGTGGACAGGTGGGAGCAATCGGTAGCCGAGGCCCGGACCAGGATGACGGCCGATCTGACTGCCACCCCCAGCACGACGACCGAGACGGCACACACCACTGCCGCATCACCGACTGTCGATTGTGAGGGAGTGGGCAGGAGAATCGCCGACACGGTTCAGGACGCCCCCGCCCAGCATCAGATGGGCGGCACGACCGGGACTGGGTCTTCCGGGTCTTCCGGGTCTTCTTCTGCTTCAACCTCCTCCCCCATGACTCCTTCCCGGCCATCCGGCCGGTCCACCGCGCTTCCGGGCCGCTCTGCGGCCCCCCCGAGCGCACACCACCGTCGAACGCGAACCTCGAAAGCAGCAGATACCCGTTCACGAACTCACCAACGACGTCATCGTTCCGGGGGCCGTTCCATGCGGGCGCGGCCGCCACCACGCCCTCCGTGATGGCAAGTCGAATCCATCCGCACGATGAGACTCCGGCGAGTGGGGGTGAGTGAACCGGCCGGTCACTCACCCCCGCCCGGACGCCTTGGTGTTGATCGTCAGTGAGCGTGGCGACACCGACCGGGCGGCCGTTGTCGTTGACATCCGACATGGTGTCGAGGTGGCGCGTCCCGTCCGGCCCTGCGGCCGACGGTCCCGTGCTTCCACAGACTGAGGTGCCTCATGGATCACACCACCCCGGTGTCGGCCTCGGCGGCCGTGCCGTCGTGGGCCGACCCCGACCACCCCGACTTCGACACGCTCTTGGCGTTGAACTGGCCGCCGAGCGATCCGCCCCCGCACGCCGGGGCCGAGCGGCGGGAGTGGGACGCCACGCTGCGGCTGCTCGCTGCCGCGGCCAACGCACTGCTGGCCGCCCGCCCGGCGTACGTGTCCACGGCCGCCCTGGCGGCCAAGCTGGGCGTCACCGTCGGCACCGTCCGGCGGATGGTCCGCGAGGGCCGGGTGGTGGCGGTGAAACGCGGGGTGAAGTCGCAGGCCCGGTTGTACATCCCGGTCAGTGAAGTGGACCGGTTGACCGCCGGCCGCCCCCTGGTCTACGACCCGCTCTCGCCGCTCCAACCACGAGGTGACCAATGAGCCAGCCCAGTTACGCTCGCGTCGCCCGACATGACCCGCATGCCGGCCCCGACTGGCGGTGGCGGCGGTCGGCCGAACTGGCCAGTGGCGACCCGCATGCCGGCAAATACACCGACGATGCCATCACCCTGCGGGCGGTCGGGTACTTGGTCAACGCCAACGACCCGGACGTGGACGACATCCGGAACGCGGCCGCGGTGTCCGCGAACGGCGGGCTGCGCCGACGGGCGATGGAGGCGTACCTGCTGACGAGCC
This sequence comes from Planctomycetia bacterium, assembly GCA_031441625.1. GTDB lineage: Bacteria > Planctomycetota > Planctomycetia > Gemmatales > Gemmataceae > JALHQU01. The sequence continues at coordinate 304 of JANNQE010000659.1, read as the reverse complement.
TGGCCGAGGACGAGGTGGCCGCCCGCACCCACATGACCCCGGCCACGGTGTCCGCGTACGCCGCCCTGTTCTTCGCCGTTCGCGGGGACGACCAGTTCACCCGCATGTTGCGGGTGGAGGCGGAGGGCTCGGGCGACCCGCTGGTGAAAGCGGCCCGGCAAGGCGGGGCCAGGCTGGTCGAGGCGCGGGTGCAGTACGAGGTCCGCGACCCGTCGATGGACGTGGAGTTGGCCGAGCGGTTCGAGCGGTACGACCTGCTCGACGAGTTATTCGACCGCGACCCGGCCAAGTACGTGCGGGCGGT
>JANNQE010000658.1:0-6914 GCA_031441625.1 Planctomycetia bacterium | reverse complement strand
AGCGACGCAACCCCTGGACACGCGGGCAAAATGGGCCAAGCCCCGGAGGGGCGACAGACACATGATCTGTCGCCCCTCCGGGGCTTGGTCGTTTGTTCGCATCCTGTCCAGGGGTTGCGCTCGCTGTCGCTCGCTCCACCCCTGGCAAACATCGGCCGCCGCTCCGCGGCGGGTGGTCTGGCCACTGGTCACTGACCCCCGGCCGCGGCCCCTACTTCTTCGCCGCCTTCATCTGCTCCTTCACGTAGTCGGTCGCCTTGTCCAGTTGCGTGTCCTTGAACTCCTTCTTCTTCGGCGGGTCCTTGGCGTCCTTGCGGGGGATGATCTCGCGGTCCCGCTGGACGTCGCGGAAGTCGTTCTTCTCCTCCCGGCTGAACTTCACCTCGTACCCCTTGTTCGGCGACACGCCCCACTCGTCCTCCGGCTTGCCGGGGGTGCTGAAGCGGTCGATGTTGCGGCCGAGCGGGGGGAAGTAGCGGGCGAAGGTGAGCTTCACCTTGGCCTCGGTCGGGCGGAACGAATCGACCATCTGCACACTCCCCTTGCCGTAGGTCCGCTCGCCCACCACCACCGCCCGGTCGTAGTCTTGCAAGCAGGCGGCCACGATCTCGGATGCGCTCGCGCTGTCCCCGTTCACCAGCACGGCCATCGGCACGGCGGTGCAAGACACGCCTTTCAAGAGCGGGCGGTACTGGGCGGCGCGGAGCACGTCGTCCTCCGCCCCGCGGGACTTGACCGTCACCACCTTCCCGTCCTCGACGAACCGGGCGCAGACGGCCGCGGCCGCGGAAAGCGCCCCGCCGGGGTTGCCCCGCAGGTCGAGCACCAGCCCCTTCAGCCCGTCCGTGTTCAGCTGCTTCATCACCGCCGTCAGCTCCTTCACGCTGTCCGGCCCGCCGAACTTGTCGTACGTGAACTGGTTCAGGTGGAGGTACGCGACCTTCTCCTTCTCATCCAGCCAGAAGTTCCAGGCGTCATTCTCGACGCGATTGACCCCGAGCACCGTCTCGACGTTCACCTCGGCCCGCTTCAGCACGTAGTCCTTCTCCTCCCCGTCCCGCTTGATGACGAGCGTGATCGGCACCCCCGGCGTGCCCAGGATGATGTCCAGCGCCTGCTCCGTCTTCATCCCCTTCGTGCTGAACTCCCTCTTGTCCTCGCTCTTCAGAGGGTTGCCGTCCGGGTCCACGTCCCGCTTGATGCCGACGATCAGGTCGCCGGCCATGATGCCCGCCTTGTACGCCGGGCTTCCCTTGATCGGGCTGGCCACCAGCAGGGCGTCGTTCACCAGGTCGCGGCGGATCTGGATGCCCACCCCGCCGAACCGCCCGCTGAGCGACGAGTTCAGCTTCTTGATCGTCTCCTTGTCGATGTAGTTGGTGAACGGGTCGTTGAGCGAGGCGAACAGCATGGTGACGGCCAGGTCGGCGTCCTTGTGCCCGTCCAGGTCTTCGCGGGCACCGAGCGTCAGGCGGGTCTCGGTCAGCGCCTCCTCCATGTCCGCCTTCTTCCACTTGGCAGACCCCTTCAACCGCTCCTCCAGGCCGGCTGGCAGCGGCTCCTCCAGGCGGCGGAACATGCCCTTCACCGCGCTCGCCACCAGGTCGGCCTTCTCGGTCGGCTTGACGTACTTGTCGGCCACCAGGGTGGCGGCCGACATGACCTTCTTGGTGAACCGCTCGGCCGACTCGATGTCCAGCACCATACCCTTCTTGATGGCCGCCGCGGCGGTGTCGAAGTCGGGGGTCGTCAGCGTGCCGTCGGCCAGCTCCTGGTACTTCTTCCGCAGGTCTTGCATCGCCTTCAGTTTGGGCATGCGGGTGAGCAGTTGCGCGCCCTCGGCCGCCTGCTCCTTGCTCACTTTGCCGTCGGCCGCCAGTTTGGCCAGCGCCGCCGCCCGCTTGGCCACCGCCGCCGTCAGCTTCGGGTTGGCCGTCACCGCGAAGTGCGACGTCTCCTCGCCCACCAGGAACGGCTCGCCCTCCTTCTCCTTCGCCGTCTTGCCGAGCGACCGCAACTGTTCGGGCATCTCCTTCTCGATGTACTTGGCCAGTTCGTCCACCGTCACCAGCCCGTCGGCCTCGTACCCGTCCTTGTCGGCGGCCCCCTTCAGTGCGTCGAGCACGAGGGAGGCGAACAGGCCGTGGTCGCCTTTCATGAGCGGGTCGGCCGCCGGGGTGGTGCCGAGCATGAACACGCGGTCCTTCGGCAGCGTCTGGTCGGCCTTGTCTTCCCCGCCGAAGATGCCGGCGATGATCTCCCGCAGGCCCGGCTCGACGACCGACTCCTTGCCCGCGTCGTACCCCTTGAAGTGGACGTCCATCATGACCAGCACGTGCTGCTGACGGGCGGCCTTCAGGTCGGGTTCCAGGTCGGCCCCGAGGACGCCTGTCTTCGCCCGCTCCTTGAACGTGGTGTCGGACGCGAACAGGCAGGTGCGATCCCCCGCGCTCGCCCCGCGGCCGAACCAGGCGATCACCAGCAGGTCGTCCTTGCCGGTGGCGGCGACGGCCTCGCGGACCGCCTTCAGGATGTTCTCGCGGGTGGCCACCTGCCCCTTCCGCTTGTCGTCCGCCTTGCTGGTGAGCAGCTTCACCCGCTCCGGCTTGGCGTCCAGGTACTGCGGGTCGGCGAACAGGTCGTACACCGCCTTGGCGTCGGCGTCGGCCGACGGGCGGGGGAGGATGGTGGGGTCGGCCGTGTCGCTCACCCCGATGACGACGACGTATGCTCCCTTGGACGGCTTCGGGGCGTCGTCCGGCTTGGCGGGTTTGGGGTCGTGCGCGCGGACGACTCCGAGGAAGGCGGCCATTGCCGCCAGGGAGTACAGGATCGTGCGCATGGTCAGTCGGCCCTCGGTCTGGAGCGTTGCTCTGCCGGCCGTGCAGCGCGGCCGGAGGGGCGACCGGACGGTCGCCCGATGGGGTAATGTGCCGCTCCCCTACACCGAACGTCAATGGTGAACCGGCGGGCGGCGAAAATGTGACGACCGTGGGGGCGGGAACGAACTGCGGTCACCTGTTAGCCCGTCGCGCGAGCGAGGGACGCGGGCCCGTGTGGACCGGGGGGTCGTCCCTCGCTCGCGCGTCGGGCTAACGAACCGTCACCGCCTGCCCGTCGGCCAGCGCCCCCAGGTTGCCGCTGGCCACCTGTTCGGTGCCGTCGAACGCCGCCCACTCGCCGCTGGTGGTGCCCGCCTTCCGCTTGCCCAGCACTTCCACCGTGTTGTTCTCCACCTTCCCGGTCTTCACCCGCAGTTTCTCGACCTTGCCGTCCTTCACCACGTAACAGTAGGCCGTTTCGTCGGCGAACAGCACCGCGGCGGCGGGCAGGGTGAAGCCGTCGCCCCCGGCCCCGGTCAGCTTCACCGACGCATACAGCCCCGGCTTGAATTCCCCGATGTCGTTCTTCAAGTCGATCTCCACGCGAAGGGTGCGGGCGTCCGGCGAGTACGCCCCGCTGGCACGGGCGACGGTCGCCGTCACCTCGCGGTTGCCGAGTGCCGGAAACTTGATCGTCGCCTTCGCCCCGACGCCGGCTTTCGTGGAAACACTCTCCGGCACGTCCACCGCCACCCGCAGGGTGTCCACTCGTGCCACCACGAAGAGCGGGTCGGGCCGGGTGCCGGTCGGCTGGAGGTAGTGCCCGGTGTGGACGTTCCGCATCGTGACCACGCCACTGAACGGCGCGCGGATCTCGGTGTAACTCAGCAGCGCCTTCACCCGCTCCTGGTCGGCCGCGGCCACGTCCTTCCGCGCCTCCGCCGCCCGCACCTCCGCCTCGGCCTGCTTCGCTTTCGCCTTCGCCCCCCGCACGGCGGCGGCCGCCGAGAGCACGCGGGCGTCCACTTCTTGTTTGCCGGCGGAGGCGATCTTCGCCTGCTTGCGGGCTTCATCCAGCGACTGCGCGTCGATCACCCCGCCGAGTTTCACCATCCGCTTGAGTTCCGACTCCCACCGCTCCACCTCGGCCGACACGCGGGCCAGCCCCGCCTTCGCCTCGGCCTCACCCGCCTCCGCCGCGACCACCATTTCACGAGCCACCTCCGCCCCGCTCTTCGCCAGCTCCACGTCGGCCTCGGTCCGCTTCACCTCCGCCGCCTTCTGCTTGCCCTCGGCCACCAGCTCGGGGATCGACACCTCCGCCAGCAGCGTGCCGGGTTTGTCCTTCGTCGGCCCGTCCACCTTGTCGCCGATGTCCACGTGAACCTTCGCCACGAACCCCGGCAGCTTGGCGACGATGGGCGTCGTCTCGAACGCCGACACCGTGCCCGGCTGCTCGGTGGACCACGCGATCGCCTGCTTCTTCGGTGACACCACGTTGACACTCGTGGCGTCGGCCTTCGGGTTGTCGCCCCCGGCGAGAAGTGGGAGCGACAGCAGGAGCAGGAGGGCGGGGGCGTGGCGCATGGCTTCTCCACGTCTTCGCCGCGAGCACCAACCGCCACTGGCGCTCGCGGTGCTCGCGGCGAAGAGGTCTTCCCTAACTTACGACACCCCCCACCCCGTTCCTATGCTGACGGCACATCCCAGCGGGCACCCCAGGCATGGAAATCGACGTGGCGGGCACGGCGGCGAAGGTCGTCGCCAACATGGAGAAGGTGATCATCGGCAAGCGGCCGCAGTTGGCCCTGGCACTCTCGGCGTACCTGTGTGAAGGGCACATCCTACTCGAAGACGTGCCCGGCGTGGCCAAGACGATGTTCGCGCGTGCCCTGGCCCGCAGCGTCGGCTGCACCTTCAAGCGGGTGCAATGCACCCCCGACTTGTTGCCGTCGGACGTGACCGGGGTGAGCATCTTCAACCAGAAGACGACCGAGTTCGAGTTCCGCCCCGGCCCGGTGTTCGCCCAGACCGTTCTGGTGGACGAGATCAACCGCGCGACCCCGCGGACGCAAGCCGCACTGCTGGAGGCGATGGGCGAGCGGCGGGTGAGCGTGGACGGCCAGACCTACGTGCTGAAGCCGCCGTTCCTGGTGGTCGCCACGCAGAACCCCATCGATCAGGAAGGCACCTTCCCGCTGCCCGAAGCCCAGCTCGACCGTTTCCTGATCCGGCTGAGCCTGGGGTACCCGAGCTTCGAGGAGGAATCCATGATGCTCACCAAGCTGCAATACGGCCACCCGATCGACGACCTCCAACCGGTGGTGACTGCGGCCGAGATCATCAACTGCCAGGAGGCGATCCGCAGCGTGCATGTGGACGAGAAGATCAAGCGGTTCGTGCTGGAGATCGTCCACGGCAGCCGCGAGCACGAAGACCTGTTACTCGGCGGCAGCCCGCGGGCGACGATCGCGCTGTTCCGCACGGCGCAGTCGCTGGCGGCGATCAGCGGGCGGGACTTCGTGACGCCGGACGACGTGAAACGCATGGCCCAGCCGGTGCTGGCCCACCGCGTCATCCTGCGACCGGAGAGCCGCCTGCGGAAGAAGACCGCCGCCAGCGTGGTGAACGAGATCCTGGGCGACCAGCGCATCCCGGTCGTCGAACGCGACACCGCCGGCAGCACGGATTATTTCAGGTGACGAGGAGAATCAGCGGGCACGCGGATGACGCGGCTTCTGCGCGGAAGGGCGCGGATCAGAACAGGAATGAAGGGATTTCACCGCCGAGGGCACATGAGGGCACGAGAGGAAGGCAGAAGACAGTTCGGCCGAAGAGAACTTCCCCTCCCTCTCTTCTCTCTTGTGCCCTCATGTGCCCTCGGCGGTGAAATGATCTCTCGTCATCCGAGTGCCTCCGCGCCGGAGTCGCGTCATCCGCGTGCCTCTTCACCATCCTCACCCCCACCGTTCACGCTCGCCTTCATCACCTCGCGCAGGAGCACCGTCGCGTAGCAGCCGCTGGGCAGGGTGAATTTCAACCGCAGTCCGGCGGGTTCCCAGGTCGTGGTCAGGTCGTCGATGTAGATCATGTTGTGCCGGCGGGTGCCGCCCATCAGCTTGCCGAAGCCGTCGAAACTCCGCTCGCTCAACTTGTGGTCCGCCAGCACCGCCGCTTCGCGCTCCGCTGCCTTCCCTGCCGCCGCGAACGTGTGCTTGCCGAACATCGGCCCCGCTGTCACGGTTTCCCGCGAATCGAATCGCCCCTGTTCGGTCGGCACGTCTTCCGCCACGAACAGCCCACCGAGCGGCCACTTCGACATCACGTCGCCGCCTTGCACCGTGCGGAACAACCCGTCCGCCATTCGCCGCCCGAGGTAGTCGTTGAACAGGAAGCTCTGCAACGCCGACAGCGCGAACTTGTACACGAACGGCCGCAGGCGTTTCGGCTGTGTGCCGTTCAGGCAGCGGAAGCCGAGGTCGATGTTGCCGCCGTCGCGGCCGAACCGCTGCGGGCCGTAGTAGTTCGGCAGGCCCTGCGTGCGGATGCGATCCAACACCGCGGTCGCCGCATCTGCCTTCGATTGGTCCGCATCGCGGATGAGCAGCGTGAACGTGTTCCCGCGGAGGTGCCCCGGCTTCAGCTTGTTCTCGTGCCGCGAGTGCTTGAGCAGCGTGATCCCGCCGCCGTCGAGTTTGTTCAACCGAGGCTCCGCTTCGGCCGGCACGCTCACCCACTGGCGGCTGATGGCGTGGCGGTCTTTCAACCCGGCCGTGCCGACGGTGTTCACCGGCACGTTCAGCCGCTGGGCGATGGTGCGGGTGAAAAACTCCGGCCCCACGTCCCGCTTCTGCACCCACAGGAACAGGTGGTCGCCGGTGCCGCTCGGCTCGTAGGAAGGCACTTCTTCGACTTCGAAGTCTTCGGGCTGCACTTTGATCCGCCCGCCGATGCCGGGCAGGTCGGGGGTGAGCGGCGGCGGGAAGAGGGGGTCGATGGGCATGGGGATATGTTAGGGTGGCCGGCTCTCGCCGAGAGACGGTTCCGATGCCGCTCTCGGCGTGAGCGGCCCACCCTACACCTTCTTCGGCA
>JANNQE010000657.1:0-2692 GCA_031441625.1 Planctomycetia bacterium | reverse complement strand
GGGCCCCCCCCGGCCGGTGGGGGGGGGCCCCGCGCCCCGCCGCCGGGCCGCCGGCGCCACCCTACCGCCACTCGCCGCGCCACATGGTCCGTCGCGTTTCGCCTGGGATCGCAGGGCCGAACAGCAACCCGTGTGGGTCGCCTTCCAAATCCGGCAAAGGCACGGCCACCAGATCGGCCGACTTGCCGGGTTCCAGGCTGCCGCACTCGTCGGCCCAGCCGAGAGCCTCCGCCCCGCTCAGCGTCACCATCTTCAGCAACTGCTCGCCGGGGAAGTCGGGGTACTTGGCGTGAACGAACCGGGCTTCGGCAAGGATGTCGAGGTCGGGGTTTGACGCGAGGCTGTCGGTGCCGAGGCAGACACGCACGCCGCGCTTGAGGAAGTCGCGGAACGGGTGCGGCGGGTGCCCGAACGCCGCGTGCGTCCGCGGGCAGTAACAAATGGAGTGGACGGAGGAGACTGGTGCGTCGAGCGGCAGGTAATTGCAGTGGGCGTAAACCAACGGCGGTTGTGTTTTCTGCCAGGTGGGGAAGAAGTCGTAAACACTAGCGGTCAGTGCGTCCGGGTTCCACACACCGAGTTCTTGCAAGAACGACACGAACGGCCCGGTGCGAGTGGCGAGCAACTCCATCTCAGCGGGGGACTCGGCCAAATGCATGGCGACGTGCCCCATATACATTTGCCCGCGGGCGGAATCATGGTTGACGCTGTACGGAGCGTGCGGTGAGGTGGCCCACCGGCAGAACTGGCTCCCTAGCCAAGCGTCCGGAGGTGGGTCGTCGAACCAAGACTGTCCGGTGCGGGTTCCGTACTCATTCAGCACCGCCTGATAACGCTCCGCACTCAAGCCAATCACTTCCCAGAACAGCACGGCTCGTATGGTGGCTCGCGACACCGCTTGCCAGCTTGCTCCGCCTGCGGCGATGTCGCCGATCAGTGTGGTGCCGAACCGTAAGCACTCGGCCAGCCCCACGTCGATGTCGGCGAGTGTTTGCTCCTCGCTGCGTGTCCGCCGATACGCGATCACCCCGCGCAGCCAATCGGTGAAGTGGTCCGGGTCGGTCGGCGGGATCAGCCTCTGCGCGCCGCTCAGGTCGAGGTGGGTGTGCGCGTTCACCAACCCCGGAATGAGGGCGACATTGCCCAAGTCTTCGTCCGCCGACCGAACCCCACGGGGTTCGACCGCTTCGATCTTGTCACCCCGGACAGTGACGGTTCCACCTTCGAGCGGGGGCGAACTGGCCGGGAACACCCAACGGGCGGTGAGTGTGCGAACGTCGGCCGGCATGGTGCGAACCCACCGAACAGGGGACGTGTCCATGCTACGCGCAGGACGGTAGCTGAGCGGCACAGCACCCGGCTGATAACCGAGAGCACGCGGGTTCGATTCCCGCCCGTTCTATTCTCGCGTATCATCTCGGCACGCTTTCCCCGGTGCCCCATGCGAACGCTCGCACTTCTCCTCGCTTCAAGGGCACTCGCAATCGCCGCCGACCTGCCCGCACGACAGATGGAAGCACTCGGCCGCGGGCTGGTGGCCGTGCCCGCGTCCGACAAGACCCTCGCCGTGAGCTGGCGGCTGCTCGCCACCGACGCCGACGACATCGCGTTCCACGTCTACCGGGCGGTGGGCAAAGCCGTACCCAAACGCCTCACCGACAAGCCGTTGACCGACCGCACGCACTTCCTCGACACCGTCGCCGACCTGTCGCAACCCAGCAGCTACTTCGTCTGCCCGGTGGTGAAGGGCACCGAAGGCGACCCGTGCCCGAAGTTCACCGTGTCCGCCAACGCTCCGAAAGGCTACCTCTCGATCCCGCTGAAGACGCTGCCCGGCCACACGCCGAACGACGCCAGCGTGGGCGACCTGGACGGCAACGGCGAGTTCGACATCATCTACGGGGCGTGCTGCGTCGGGTCGGACGGCAAGGGGCGATACAGTACCGGCCTGGGGCACGGGGACGCACTGCACGTGAGCGACCTCGACCCGAGCCGGGCGGGGTTGGAGGTGTTCAACATTCACGAGAAGTCGGCGAAGAAGCTGGGCGTGTCGTTCCGCGACGCGAAGACGGGCGAGGTGCTGTGGTCGAAGGAGTCCGCGGACGTGGGTCGCGGGGTCTGCCTCGACATCGACCCGCGGTACACCGGGTGCGAAAGCTGGGCGAGCGGCGACGGGCTGAGCGGAGTCTGGACGGCGAAGGGCGAACAGGCGAGCAAGGACAAGCCGCGGTCGTGCAACTTCGCCATCTGGTGGGACGGCGACCCGCTCCGCGAGCTGCTCGACCGCAACCGCATCACCAAGTGGGACTGGAAGAAGGAGACTGAAACGCCACTGCTCACCGCTGACGGGTGCAGTTCGAACAACGGCACCAAATCAACGCCCGCCCTGTGCGCCGACATCCTCGGCGACTGGCGGGACGAGGTGATCCTGCGGACGACCGACAACAAGGAACTCCGGATTTCCACCACACCCGAGCCGACCGAGATGCGGCTCGTCACGCTGTGTCACGACCCGCAGTATCGGCTGGCGGTGGCCTGGCAGAACGTCGGGTACAACCAGCCGCCGCACCCCGGCTACTATTTGGGCGACGGCATGAAGCCGCCGCCGAGGGCGCGGATCAAAGTGAGGTAGGTGCCGCCGGCCGGGGGGCACAACAAGAGTGCCGCCCGGCCGGCGGCCCCCACCCCCAAA
>JANNQE010000656.1:0-15069 GCA_031441625.1 Planctomycetia bacterium | reverse complement strand
AGGGCGTCGGCGAGCACGTCGAGGATCGAGTCGAGGCGGTCCAACTGGTCGCCCAGCTGCTTGCGGGGCGGGCGGCCGTTCAGGGTCGCGGTCATGAGATTCTCCGGGAACAGAGCGACCCGCCGGGGTGAGCGGCGGGTCTGGGGGTGGGGAACGGGAACACGGATTCAGCCGCGGTCGCCGCAGTACCGCGCGTAGTCGGCGCGGAGTTCGGCCCGCACCTGGGACACGCGGGCGGCCGACACGCCGGCCGCCGCGGCGATGTCCCCCGGCCGGTCGCCGGCCAGCAGGCGGTCGAGCACCCGCCGCTTGGCGGCCGCCAGGGAGCCGACCCAGGCGGGGAAGTCGAGGCGGAACTGCACCTGGTCGGGCACCGGCGTGCGGGTGTTGTCGTGGACGGCCTCGGCCAGACTGTCGCCGGCCGGGTCGGGGGCGGACAGTGAGGTCAGCCGCACCCCCTTCCGTTGTGAGCACGTCGGCGAGCACACGTCGCCCACCGGCTCGCTGCCGCACGCCCGCCGGCCGGAGCGGGCGGCCCGGGCGGCGTACCCGGCCAGGCGGGTGGCGAACGTGTGCGGGCGGCGGCCGCGGCGGGCGAGGCGGACGAACCACACCCAGCACAGGGCGACGGCCTCGCACGTTGTTTCCTCCCGCTGGTGCGGGCAGCGGACTTGGCGGAGGTGGAAGCGGACGACAGCGAGCACGCGGGGCAGGACGGACAAGAACTCGTGCTGGACGGCGTGGGACGGCGGTTCGGGCATGACGGGCTCCGGCGCGGCGAGTGCCGCGGGTGGGACAGGGCGGACGGGTCAGATGGGGGGGAACAAGATGCGAGTGACGGGCCGGCGACGGGTAGGCCCGCCGGCAAGGAAGTTTGACACGAATGGGGGGCGGATTAACGGCTGTTCGTGGACGAGTGGAAAACGAACGGGGCGGTGGGAGCGAAGCGGGGCGAAGAGGTGTTCGTGCGGCCCGGAAACGCCCGCGGCCCCACTGCCAACGAGTGGCGAACGGGGCCGCGGGTGACGGGCGAGGGGTAGCCCCGCCGTCAGTAGAATTTGACACGAAACGGCGGAAGATTCAGCCGTCATGTGGTGGACGGATTCCCACGAGCCAATGCCGCACGAGGTGCGGGCAGAGTGGACGCCTCACGGGTGCGTCGGTTACCGGGGGGCGTGGCGACGGGGGGGCACTCCCGATGACCCCGTGTCGGCCGGGCGAACCTCCGGACCGTCGCCACCCGAAGCCACAATCACCAGACGCAGTCGTCTCCGCGATACGGGGCGAGCTCGCCCCGGCGTCGCATCCCTTCCCGCACCGAACGCTCTGCCTCTCGCCCCGTCCTCTCGCCGGCGGCCGTGGGGTGTTTCCCATGGGGTGAGAATCCCCTCAGAACTGTCGGTGAAACACGCCAGACGGCCCTTCCACTCGTTCAGAGATTTCCTGAGACTGATTACGCCCGCTTTCCGCCGAACGGGGAAAGCCCCCGGAGGTGCCCGCCGTGTCTCTCGACCCGAACCGCGTCAAAGCCCTGTTCGTCGCCGCCATCGACCTCCCGCCGGGCGAGCGGACCGCCTTCATCGCCCGCGAGTGCGGGGCCGACGCCGCCCTCCGGGCACGCCTGGACGAGTTGCTCGCCGCCCACGACGGGTCGGCCACCGTCGACGCCCCGCCTGTCACCGCCACCCACGACCCGGACGCCACCCGCACGGCCGACGCCCAGCCGCTCGGGGCGACCGGCGAAGTGATCGGCGGGCGGTATCACCTGATCGACGAGGTGGGCACCGGCGGGATGGGCAGCGTGTGGCGGGCCGAGCAGCGGACGCCGGTGAAGCGTTACGTGGCCGTCAAGCTCATCAAAGCCGGCATGGACTCGAAGGCGGTGCTCGCCCGGTTCGACGCCGAGCGACAGGCGCTGGCGGTAATGGACCACCCGAACATCGCCAAGGTGCTCGACGGCGGGGTGACGGCCGACGGCCGCCCGTACTTCGTCATGGAGCTGGTGAAGGGCACCCCCATCACCGCCTTCGCCGACGCCCGCCGGCTAACCCCCCGGCAACGCCTCGAACTGTTCGTGCCGGTGTGCAGCGCCATCCAGCACGCCCACATGAAAGGGGTGATCCACCGCGACATCAAGCCGAGCAACGTGCTCGTCGCCCTGTACGACGACAAGGCGGTGCCCAAAGTCATCGACTTCGGGGTGGCGAAGGCGACCGGGGCGGCGCTCACCGACCACACCCTGCACACCGGCCTGGGGGCGGTGGTCGGCACGCCCGAATACATGTCGCCCGAGCAGGCCAGCCTGAACAACCTGGACATCGACACCCGCTCCGACGTGTACAGCCTCGGCGTGCTGCTGTACGAACTGCTCACCGGCAGCCCGCCGTTCACCCGCCGGGAGTTGGAGAAGGCCGGGCTGCTGGAACTGCTCCGGGTGGTGCGAGAAGTGGAACCCCAACGGCCGAGCGCCAAGCTCAGCACGGCGGCGGCCAAGCCGAGCATCGCGGCCAACCGCGGCACCGAACCGACCGCCCTCGGCAAGCTGCTCCGCAGCGAACTCGACTGGCTGGTGATGAAGGCGCTGGAGAAGGACCGCAACCGGCGGTACGACAGCGCCAACGGGTTCGCCGCCGACGTGAACCGCTACCTTGCCGGGGAGGCGGTGCAGGCGGTGCCGCCGAGCCTGGGCTACCGGGTGCGGAAGTGGGTGCGGAAGAACCGCGGGCTGGTGACCGCCGCCGGGCTGGTGGCCGGCACGTTCGCCGTCGGCCTCACCGGCACCACCTGGGGCCTCATCCGCGCCGAACAGGAGGCGGACCGCGCCCGCGGCGAGGAGCAGAAGGTCCGCGACGAGCAGACGAAGACGCAGGCGGCACTGGATCAGGCCCAGTTGAATCTGGTTCACGGCTACCTTCGGCCGATCGGCGTGCGAACGAACAATCTCGACCAGGCCGAGTTGATCGCGCTCGACGAACTGGCCCGGCAGGAGGACCACATCAAGTTGTTGTTCCTTCGTGAAGTGTTCACGGATGGTGAGCGGGCACTCCGCATTGCCCGCCGCGCCGAACGGGTAACGCAGGCCGCCGTCGGGACGAGCCTGAAGCGCCGCGAACAGGCCTTGAAACTGACGAGCGAAAAGCAGCGCGACGCGACCGCCGACCCCCGCGTGCGGCTGTGCGCCTGCTGGCTGGCCGTCGAACTCGGAAGCGACGACCTGCCGGCGCTGAGCGAAGTGTTCGACACGCTGCGGGCCAAGAAGGTGGACGACTGGCACAGCTTCACGGAACACTTGCCGAACAAGGTGAGCGCTTCGAACACCGCGACCCTGGCCGACGCCCTGGTGTCAGGCTTCGACATGGTGTCCGCCTTTGACTTGCCGCTGGAAGTGAATCTGCTGTGGGCGCTGGAGAACGCGCTGACCGTCCTCGCCCCGCGACTCGATCCGGCGACCGCGAAAGCCAAGATCATCCGAGTGGCTGACATCCAGGTGGCCGCGCTCGGCGGGGGAGCGGACCAGGACTCTCTGCGCGCGGCGGCGAACTTGCTGGCCGCCCTCGCCCCTCGGCTCGACCCGGCGACCGTGAACAGGGCCGGTGATGCCCTGATCTCCGCCCTCGGCAGAGCGACGGACATGAACACCGCGATGGCGGTCGCCTCAAGCCTGGCCGCTCTCGCCCCGCGGCTCGATCCCACCGTGGCAGCCCGGGGGTTCGACGCGATCCTCCCGCGTGTCGGCACGCTGCCTGACGTTTTCGCGGCGTTGGATGTGGTCCTCGCCTTGGCCGCTCTCGTCCCTCGCCTCGACCCGGCCACCGCCCGATCCGGGCTGGCACGAGCCGCCGACACGGTGGTGCGCACCATCAGCAAGGGGACAGACCCCTCGGTCCTGCGGGGGGCCGCGAACACCCTGCGTTACCTCGCCCCGCACCTCGAACCGGCTGCCGCGGAGCGGGGCCTGGACGCGGTGCTCACCCTCGTGGACAAGACCACCGACGAGTACGCCGTCGAGTCGGCGGGAGAAGCTCTCGTCGCCCTGGCCCTGCGGGTGGATTCGGCCGCCGCCCGGCCGAAGCTCGCTCGGGCGGCCGACGTGCTGATCGGCCGATTCGGGAAGGCGACGGGACGAGAGGTGGGGAGTGTGGGGGAAGCCCTAGCCGCTCTGGCCCCGGGGCTTGACCCTGCCACCGCCCAACGGGTGAACGACGCCGCCCTCGCATTCCTCAACAAGTCAACGGACCCAGACGAATTGTGGTACTCGGCAGACGTCCTGGCCGCCTTGACGCCCCGACTCGACCCGGCCATCGGCAGTACGGGAGTGGAAACCGTGTTGGCCATCCTTCGAAAGGACGCAGACGGAAAGGCCATTCGGGCCGCGGGACGGGCACTGGTCGCACTCGCCCCGCGGCTCGATCCGGTCGCCGCCGGGCGGGGGTTCGAGGCCGTGTTGACCGCCCTCGGAAAGCGAACGAACGACCACTCCCGCTGGGAGGCGGCCTACGCCCTGGCCGTCCTGGCCCCGCGGCTCGATCCGACCACCGTCCGCCAACAGGTCGCACGGGCGGCCGACACCCTGCTGTCGTTACTCGAACGGGTCAAGGCCGGATCGGCGAGTGATTCCCTCCCGAGCGAGTTCGGTGAAACGTTGGTCATTCTCGCCGCGCACCTCGACCCGCGGACCATCGGCAAGCTGATGGACGCTCTCGCCGAGTGGTTGACGCTGTCTGAATCGCACTTCACGTTAAGCGGGACGGCGGACACGTTGGCCGGGCTGGTGCCGTACCTGGACCGAAGCCGCCGCGCGGCTTGGAGCGCTGAGACCCTTCGACTGATCGCCGCCACCTTGCGCACCAAACCGGAGAGCCACAACAGATTCTCGTTCGATTTCCTGCCGGACCAGATTGAAGAGGTTCGGTCGCTGGTCGATTTGCTCCGCGATCCGGGGTGCGTTGGGGAGATGCAGTCTGCGATCCTCGTCCGGCTGGAACGGCTCGCGTACCCCGAGCCGGCGCAAGCGGCGGTGTTCGCGGGGTTGGCGGCCGATCCGCTACGGGCAGTCACGCTGCCGGCGTTGCAACTCGCCGACGACCACCACCGCAAGCAGAACCGTCGGTTCCGCACCGTGTCCGACGCCGCCAGGTGGCTGGCCGAACACCACCCCGACCTCGACCTCGATAAGCCGTACCACAAGGTCCCCCCGGTGAAGTGATGGCCGAACCTGCTGACCTGTCGCTCACTGTGTACGACCACCTCCGCCGGGTGGCGGCGGCGAAACTGCGAGACGAGCCGGCCGGGCACACCCTCGACGCCACCGCCCTCGTGCACGAGGCGTACCTGAAGTTGTCGGCCGAGGCGTTCGCGTCGAAGGGGGAGTACTTGAAGGCGGCGGCGGTGGCCATGCAACGCATCCTGGTGGATCACGCCCGGGCGAAACGGGCGGGCAAACGCGGCGGCGGTGGGAAGCGGTTCGAAATCGCCGAAGGGGACCGCGTTCACCTGCCCGACCCCGACACCGTGCTGGCGGTGGACGAGGCGCTGGCGAAACTCGACGCCGAGGACCCGACGGCCGCGGAGGTGGCCCGCCTGCGGCTGTTCGCCGGGTTGACCGTGGACGAAGCAGCCGAGGCGGTGGGGGTGTCCCGGGCGTCCGCCTTCCGCGAGTGGGCGTACGCCCGCGCCTGGCTCGCCACGGCTTTCCGAGAAGGCTGATGGAATGGGTCGTGGCCGAATTCCCCGGCCACAACCTCGCCGGTTCTCGTTACCCCACCTGCCCGGCCACCCGGGCGGCCAGTTCCTCGTTCCGCTCGGCGTACACCTGCGTCACGTCGGCCCGGGCGTGGCCGAGCAGCACCTGGGCCGCCTCCAGCCCGTGCGCCTGACGGATAGTGGTGGCGAACGTGTGCCGCAGTTGGTTCGGCTCCCACACCGCGATCCCGGCCTTCACGCACCCCCGACGGACCGCCTGGCGGTAGGTGCCGGTGGTGTAACACCCCCGAGCGACACGCTGCGGAGCGACGGTGGCCGGCTTGCGGCTCCCCCCGCTTCCGCCGGCGCGGGCCGCCCGCCCGGCCCGCTGTTTCGCCCGCAGCTCGGCCACCGCCTCCCGCGGGTCGAAGCAGTGGGCGTGCGGGTCGCGGCTCAGGAGCGAGGCGAGCACCTGTTGTGCCCGCGGGCCGAGGGGGATCCGCCGTGCCCGTTCCAGGTGTTCGGTCTTGTGCCCGGGCGGGGTGTACACCCACACCGCCCCGCAGCGGTCGATATCCACCGGCCGCAGCTTGCACACCTCCTGCGGCCGCATGCCCGTCAGCCGCTGCACCCGCACCATGGCCGCCACCACCGCCGACAGGTGCGTGAGGGTCGCCCCCACGGCCGCGTCCGGCACCGGGGCAACCGGCTGGGTCTCCCGGGCGGCCGAGCGGCCCTTCTTGAGCGGCGCCACCGCCTCCAGCCCGACCAACACGGCGGGCGGCACCAGTTGCCTGGCCACCCCCCAGCGGACGATCCGTCGCACCCGTCCGACCTGCTTGTTCACCGTCCCCCGCGCCCACCCCTGGTCGACCATCCGCTGGCGGACGGCCTCCAGCGCGGCCGGGCCGAACTGGTCGACGGGGACGTGCCCGTGCGCCTGCCGCACCACCTTGATGGCCGACTTCAGGCACCACACCTCGTCGGTCGTCTTCCCGTCCTTCACGTAGTAGGTGGTGGCGTGCGTCAGGTAGGCGGCGAGCAGTTCGTTCATGACGGTGGTGGTCGTGCCCGGGGCCGTGCGGCCGGCGGCCACCTCGGCGCACAGGCGGGCGTGCTCTTGGCGGGATTCGGGCGACTCCCACTTGCCGAGCGACACCGTCCGCTTGCGGGCGGTGAGCGGGTCGTAAAAGTCCGAGACGGCTTGGCCGGACTGCTTGTGGAAGCGGTAGCTGGGGGTGAGATTTCGGCGGCGTGGCATGCGGCGTACCCGGGAATCGCGGAAGGTTCCGCGGTATCCAGGAGACTTTGGCGCCGCACCCCGGACCACCCGGGGGTAAGGAAAGTGCTTCGGCGGAAGGAGTTACGTCGAACTTCGGCAGTCGGGCTGACAGGATTCGAACCTGCGACCTCTTGGTCCCGAACCAAGCGCTCTACCAAGCTGAGCTACAGCCCGATAGGTTATTTGATAGGCCGTTGGCCCCGAAGTGTCAACGCCAATTGCGGCGAACCGGGGACCGCGGGACCGCCACACACCAGACGTTGCCGGCTGGAGTTGATTCGCGGGCATCGGACTCACTCGTGCCCGCGGTCACGGCGAACGCATCAGCCAATCGACCGACACCCGCCAGCCGGGGACGGACGGCTCCGCGTCGGCTCCGCGTCGGCTTCGCTGCCGGTGACGAACTCGGTCGGGGCAGCTTCACCCGGCCGATACCGCCGCACGACGCCGGCAATCGGGTCCACGTCCCACACCACCCGCGTGCCCGCCTCGAAGTAGTCCGCCCGCTTGTCGGCAATGGCCGCGTCCGCGGCCGGCCCGTAGTCGTTTTCGCTCCTCACCTCGACCGCGAAGTCGGGCGGGTCGGGGACGAAGTGCATCGGGTTCGCGGGCGGTGGGCCGGTATAGAATGCGGCGTCGGCGCAGAACGATTCCCGACCGTTGGCGAGCGGAGGAAAAACGAAGCCGACGGTGCCGCCGTACGATTGACCGCGCCCGAGTAATTCGGCGTAGTCGAACAGGCTCCGCCGGATGCGACCGGCGAGTACGGCGGGGAAGTGCCCGTGCGGTGGGAAGCGGACGATCCGGCCGGCGATCAGTTCGGCCTGGCCCTCGGTCCGCATCAGGTCATCGAGAGTGGCACGTCGAGCGTTCACCATAGCTCCTCGCACCCGCTCTCGGCGAGAGCGGGCCACCCTATCAGACCTTCGCCCCTTCGTACTTGTTGATCTTGTCCAGCCGGCGGGCGTGCCGCCCGCCCTCGAACGGGGTGTCCAGCCACACGCGGATCATCCGCGCCATGGCCTCCTCGCCCACCAGATCCGCCGACATGCACAGCACGTTTGCGTTGTTGTGCAGGCGGCTCAGTTCGGCGTCCACGGCGTCACGGCAGTTGACCGCCCGCACGCCCACCACCTTGTTCGCGGCGATGCACATGCCGTGCCCGGTGGCACAGATGAGGATGCCGCGGTCGGCCGCCCCGCCGGCCACAGCCTCGGCCACCGGCAGGGCGTAATCCGGGTAGTCCGAGCTGGCGGCGGCCTGTGCCCCCAGGTCGAGCACCTCGTGCCCGAGGCCGGCCAGCATGTCTTGCAAGCGGTATTTGGCCGCCACCCCGCGGTGGTCGTTGCCGACGGCGATTTTCATGTCCCCAGCCACCCGTGAATGAACCGGTCCAGTTGACCCGCGATCGCCCGGGCGCACGCCCGGTACTCGTCCAGTTCCCCGCCGATGGGGTCGGGGATGTCGAACCCGTCGGCCAGCGGCAGCGGCGGCGGGCCGACGTTCGGGAAGCGGTCGGCCAGCGCCGCCAGGTGCCCGCCCGTCATGGCGATGACGTGCGTGGACTCGGCCAGCAGTTCCGGGTGGATCGGCCGGCTGCGGTGGGCCGTCAGGTCGGCCCCGAGTTCCGCCCCGGCGATCACCGCCCCGTCGCTCGCCGCTTCCCCGGAATACGCCATCACGCCCGCGCTCCGCACCACAAACCCGCGGGCGTCCAATTCTTCCGGCAAACAGCCCACCCGATCCGCGAGCAGCCGCTTGCACACCGCCTCGGCCAGCGGGCTGCGGCACGTGTTCCCGGTGCAGACGAACAGGACGGAGCGGCGAACGGGCGCGTCTATCGAGTGCATCTCGGGGTTCGGTACGTGGAAAAGGATACTGTACGACTGGCGGGGGGCGGAACAAGTTGACCAGCGGTCGGTGGGGTGGGCGGCTGAAAGGCGTGTCTCACGCAGAGCCGCAGAGACGCAGAGAAAGCAGGAGATTTCGAATCAAGGCCATCTTCACCCACTCTCGTTCTCACTGCGCCTCCGCGACTCTGCGTGAGATCTTATCTTCACTTCAATTCTCCACTCGTGTCCTCATGTGCCCTCGGCGGTGAATTCTGGCTCGTCTCACTTCGCGTCCCACAGCCAGCCGAACCCGTCGGCCTTCAGCCCGGCGAGCAGTTCGTCGGCGTGGGCGTAGTACCCTTTGCCGTCCTTGCCCGCGACGCACAGGCCGACCACCCGCCCGCCGACCACCAGCGGCCCGCCCGACCGCCCCGGCGTGGGAGCCGTGTCCGTCTCCCAGAAGAACGCCTGCTCGCCGCCGTCGCGCCGGCCGAACCGTTTCGCACACACCGTCTCCGCGATGCCAGTCGGCGCTTCGCCACCACTGCACCCGATGCCGAGAGCGGCGAACGGCAGCTTGCGCGGTCGTAGCGTTGGCGGAGCCAGCTTCAGCACGGTCACGGGTGCGTCGCCGGTCGGCACCTTCAACAGGGCGAAGTCGGCGTGGCGAAACTTCGCTTCGACTACACACCCGCGGAGTGATCGCGTCGGTTCGGGGTACGTCCGGCGGGTGAAGAACTGCACTTCGGTCGGCGGGTCGTCGGCGACGGCGTGCAGGGCGGTGAGCAGGTACGCGGACCCGTCCTTGTGGCCGATCACCACCGCGGTGGCTTTGGCCGTACCGACGATGATGCGGGGGCACGCCTCCACCAGTTCCCACGGGGCGGCGGGGTCGGGGAGCGCGACCGCGGCGAGCGAGAGCAGAACGGCCGGGAGCATCATCTTGAAGAAATATGGCGAAACCGATTCGACGCATCCGCATTCCGCCGGCAAAACCGATCAACTCGCCCGGCCACGGCGGACGATAACCACCGGGAACACGAACCGGGGGATTGTCATGCGGTGGCATTTGCTCCTGCTGGTGGGCGGCCTCGCACCGCTGGCGGGGTGCCACCTGGCCGAAACCGCCCTGCACAACGCGGTGAACGAGCCGGCGATGTATCTGGATGAGAAGCACGTGACGCACGAGTGCCGGGCGGAAGGGCGGCGGGTGGTGAAGGAACTGCGGTGCCGGCAGGCGGTGAGCGAAGACTACGAAGACGGGTTCGTGGACGGGTACGCCGACGCGCTCGAACGCGGGGGCGAGCCGGTGCCGCCGGCCGTGCCGCCGACCAAGTACCGCCGCGGGCGGTTCCTGAACCAGAACGGCCACGCCCGCATTCACGACTACTTCGCCGGCTTCCAACAGGGCGCGACGTGTGCCGCCGCGAGCGGGCAGCGGCAGTTCTTGACCGTGCCGGTGATGGTCGCCGACCCGCAACCCGAGCAACTGCCGGCCGTTCAACAGGTGCCGAAGGAGCAGTGCGCGCCGGCGGGGGTCGGGCCGAACTGCCCGCCGCCGAAGGTGGTGTCGAGTCTGCCCGCGGCCGAGGCACCGAAGCCGGAACCGACTGACACGACCTTGCTGCCACCGACCCGCCCGCTGGTCGATTCGCCGCTGGTGCCGCCCGTCGTGCCGCCGCCCGTGCCCGAAGTGAAAGCCGACGTTTCCGAACCCGCACCCGACGGCGTGGTGCCGGCCCGCCCCGAACCGCGGGTGGTCGTGTCGCCCAAATAGCATTCGGACGGGTTGCCCCCCATTGGAGTCGTCATGCGGTCGATGGTCGCCATCCTGTTCGCCGCGTTGTCCGTGCTGGGCGTCGGGTGCGCGGCCGTCACCAACCCCGTGGCCGACGGCATCCCCGTCCGCCGCCTGCCGGCGGAGGTGCTCGGCCGCCCGCGGGCCGACCTGAAGCCGATCCCGCTCACGGTGCTTCGGCAGCGGGAGATCGAGACGTACCGGTTCGACAAGGGCGACACGCTGGCCGTCGTGGCCGACAACGTCATCGCCCCGCCCGGCACCGTCGCCCCGGTGAAGCTGCCCGACGCCACGTCCGACCTGGCCGCCACCGGCTTCCCGATCCCGGTGCGGGACGACGGCACCATCACGCTGCCCCAACTGCCGCCGATCAACGTGAAGGGGAAGACGGCGGCGGAGGTGGAACAACTGATCAAGGAGACGGCGAGCGGGAAGAACGGCGGGCCGGAGTTGGTGAACGCGAAGAACGCCCGCGTGACGGTGCAACTGCTGAAGAAGCGGGAGTACACCGTCACCGTGGTGCGGGAGGACTTGCAGCCGAACGTGACGAGCGGCATCGGCGGCACGCTCGTCGGCACCACCCGCCGCGGCAACGGGTTCACGCTCAAACTGCCGGCCGGTCAGAACGACGTGCTGCACGCCCTCAACCAGACCGGCGGGTTGCCGGGTCTCGACGCGAAAGACGAGGTCATCATCGAACGCGCCGCGACCGCCGCCGAACCCGGCCGCGGGCGGATCAAGATCCCCCTCCGCATCTACCCCGAGCAGCCGCTGACCGTGTGCGAGGACGACATCATCTTGCGGGACGGCGACGTGCTCAAGATCGAGACCCGCGACTCCACGCAGGACGTGTTTTACGTAGCGGGCGTGGCGGGCAGCCGGCAGATTCAACTGCCGCGGGATTACGACCTGGACGTGATCCAGGCGCTGACGGTGGTGGGCGCGCCGCTGGCGAACGGCGGGTTCACCCAGAACGCCTTCGTTGGTCAGGCGGTGAACACCGGCCTCGGCTCTCCGTCGCCCGCCCTGCTGACGGTGCTGCGGCAGGCCGGCCACGGGCGGCAGATCCCCATCCGCGTTGACCTGAACGTCGCACTGCGTGACCCCCGCGAGCGGATCCGCGTGCTGCCCGGCGACGTGCTGGTGATGCAGGAGCGGCCCGGCGACGCCTTCGCCCGCTACTTCACCCAGACGGTGCGGCTGAACACCGCCGCGAACTTGGTGCAGACGCCAAACTTCACGGAAACCCTCACCGGCAGCAACCCGTAACCCCGATCTTCGCCGCGAGCAACGCAAGCGCCAACCGCTTCCGGCGCTCGCGTTGCTCGCGGGGAACGGGCATGTGCCCCTCCTCGCCCGTTTCCCGCTTGCCCTTGCTCCGCACTTCGGGATAATCGACCTCCTGCCATCCCGCCGGAGTTCCGCATGTTTCGGTTCGCTCTCCCGTTGCTCGCTGTGCTCGCACTCCCCGCACTCGTCCCCGCGCAGGAGGTGAAACGGGCCGACCTGAAGCCGGGGTTGGTCTTCACCGCCAAGGACAAGGGCGGGTTCGCCGTCAGTCGGCTCGAACCGACCGTCGGCCTGACCCTGCTATCCGGCGACGCCCCGCACCCGCGGTCCGACGGCGGTGAGACGTTCACCTGGACCGGGTACATTCAGGTGATCTCGGCCGGCAAGTACACGTTCGCCGGCGACCTGCTCGGCAAGCTGGTGGTCAGCGTCGGCGACCAGCCCGTGTTCGTCGGTCTTGGGGCGGACGGCGACAAGGCGGTGCCCATCGCCTACGACGAGGTCGAGTTGAAGGCCGGCATCCAGAAGTTCACCGCCATCCTGGAGCGCACCGGCAAGGCCGCCCGCGTGTCGTTGCGGTGGAAGGGCCCGCGGTTCCGCGACGAGCCGATCCCTTACTTCTTCTTCGGCCACACCGAGAAGCAACGGCCGGCCGCGTTCGCCGACGACGTGAAGCGTGAACACGGCCGGTTACTGTTCGAAGAACTGGCGTGTGCGAAGTGCCACACCCCGGCCGCCGACGACAAGATGGCGAAGGGGTTGGCCGACCGCACCGGGCCGAACCTGACGAAGCTGGCCGAGCGGGCCTACCCCGGCTGGGTCGATGCGTGGCTGGCCGACCCGAAGAAGCTCCGCCCGCACACCGCCATGCCCGCCATGTTCGCCGACGACGCCGCGGGCAAAGAGGATCGCTACGCGGTTGTGGCCTACCTCTACTCCCTCGGCAAGCCGGTGGAGGCGTACAAGCCGCCGCTGGTCTACCCGAACCCGTTGAAGGAGAGCATCGCCCGCGGGGGCAAGCTGTACCTGACCGCCGGGTGCGCCACCTGCCACGGCGACCAACTGACCGCCCCGCCGACCAAGAAGAAGAACGACGACCTCGACGCCCCGGCCGAGAAGCCGTTCGACCCGCTCGCCAGCTACTACGGCGTCGGCGGCAGCCCGCAGGCGTTCTACACGCTCAATCACGTCGGCAGTAAATACCGCTCCGAGACGCTGGCCAAGTTCCTCAAGAACCCGACCGAGACGAACCCGCACGGGCGGATGCCGTCGATGGTGCTGACCGACCCCGAAGCGCTCGACATCGCCAACCACCTCTGCACCGTCACGAACGACAAGATCGACCCGAAGATGCCGGACGCGCCGAAGGGCGGAGATGGGAAGACCGACTGGGTGGCGAACGGCAAGGCGGTGTTCGCGTCGAAGGGGTGTGCGAACTGCCACGTGGTGGAGGAGAAGGGCAAGCCACTGACCACGACCGCGCTCACCCCGAAGCTGGCGGACGCGGCGAAGGCGACCGACAAAGGTTGCCTGAGTGACAAGCCGAGTGCAAAGGCCGTGAACTACTCGCTCACCGCCGAGCAGCGGTCGGCACTACAAGTGTTCCTGAAAGACGGTCTGACCGGGGCCGGGTCGCCGTCGCCGGTTCATGCCGCCCGCACGGCGATCAAGCGGTTCAACTGCCTGAACTGCCACGCGCGGGAAGGCGAGGGCGGCATCGACTCGTTCCTCGCCGACAAGATGAAGGCGCTCGAAAGTGCCGAGAACGCCGACGACGTGCAACCCCCGAAGCTCACCGGCGTCGGGCACAAGATGCGGACGAGTTGGATGAAAGAGGTGCTGACGAACGCCGGCCGCGCCCGCCCGTGGATGAGCCTGCGGATGCCGCAGTACGGCAACGCCAACGTCGGCACGCTTCACGAACAACTGCCGCTGCTCGACGGGGCCGTCACGGACGACACGGTACTCAAGCCGACGTTCACCAAAGAGAAGATCGACACCGGGCGGGCGCTCGCCGGCAAGCAGGGGCACGGGTGCATCTCGTGCCACGACATCAGCGGGCAGAAGGGCGGCGGCACCCGCGGGCCGGACCTGGCCACCACCAACCAGCGGGTGCGGTACGACTGGAACGTGCGGTGGATGCACCAGCCGCAACGCATGGTGCCGGGCACCAAGATGCCGCAGGCGTTCATCGAAGGGAAGTCGCTCCTCGACCAGTATTACAAGGGCGACGGCGACCAGCAGATCGAAGCCCTGTGGGCGTACTTCTCGCTCGGGCCAGGGCTACCGCTGCCGAGTGGCATGGAGCCGGCGAAAGGCATGACGGTGGTGGTGCGGGACAAGCCCGAAATCCTCCGCACGTTCATGCCCGACAACGCCGGCACACGCTGCGTGGCGGTGGGGTTCCCCGGCGGCATCAACACCGTGTTCGACTCGCACCAGTGCCGGCTGGCCTACGCCTGGGCGGGCAACTTCCTGGACGTGCAGCCGGTGTGGGACGGCCGCGGCGGCAACCCGGCCAAGCTGCTCGGCACGAAGTTCTTCACCACCCCGGCAGGCTTCCCGTGGGCGATGACCGACGCCAGCGGCACGCCCGACTTCGACAAGATCGCCAAAGACCCGGCCTCCGGCGGCGCGCTGAAAGACGCCGAGGCGTACACCGGGCCGATGGCCGTGCGGTTCAAGGGGTACACCACCGACGACGACGGCCGGCCGGTGTTCAAGTACCAGCTCACACCGGACGACGGCAAAACGGTGATGAACATTACGGAAGCGCCGAAGCCGGGCACGGCGAGTGTCGTGAACGGGCTGACCCGCAAGTTCGGCGTGGTGGCACCGAGCGGGAAGGCGGTGTGGTTCAACGTCGGCACCAGTAGCAAAGAACCGAAATTGCTCGACGACGACGGCAAGGAAGTGAAGTTCGCCGACACCGCCCCGCCGACGGTGCGGGTGCTGGTGCCCACCACCGGCGACGCCGTGACCGTGTTCGGCCTGACCACCCCGCCGCCCGGCACCGAGTGGCGGTTCGTGAAGGGCGACGGCGGGTACAAGGTGCTGCTCAAGCTGCCCGATGGGAAGTCCGACTTCGCCGTCACCGCGTGGGCACTGCCCAAGCCCGACCCGGCATTCCTGAAGGAACTGAAGTGAGACAGAACCCGGACTAACCACAGAGGCACAGAGACACA
>JANNQE010000655.1:0-5093 GCA_031441625.1 Planctomycetia bacterium | reverse complement strand
TGGGCGACTCGTCACCTCCGTGCCTACGGTCTTCCCCCCACGCCCGGTGCCCCATGCCCCTCTCCCGTCGTGCGTTCCTCGGTTCCGGTCTCGCCGCCGTAGCGGCCCCGGCGTTCGCGGCCGACCCGCCCGCCGACGCCGTCAAACCCCTCTGGCAGTACGACCTCGCCAGCCCGTCCTACGGCGGCGGGGCGCTCGGCGAACTCGACGGCAAGCTCGCCCTCGTGTTCGGCACCTACTTCAACGACGAACACGTCTACGCCCTCGACGCCAAAGACGGCACCCTGCTCTGGAAGTTCAAATCCGACGGCGGGCCGTTCGACGCCTCGGTCGCCCTGGTGGACCTGGACGGCGACGGCAAGCTGGAAGTGCTGGCCGCCGACAGCAGCACCGGCACGCTCTTCTGCCTCGACGGCGCCGGCAAGCCGAAGTGGAAGCACACCCTGCCGAACTCCACCGACTCGCCCCCGGCGGTGGCCGACATCGACGGCGACGGCAAGTTGGAGATCGTCATCGGCACCATGAGCCTGGGCGACAAGAACGGGCGGGTGGTGGTCCTCGACGCGGCCACCCGCAAGGAGAAGTGGGCGGTCAAGGTGCCGGGACACGTGCAGTCCGAGCCGACCCTGTTCGACCTGGGGAACGGCGGCCTCGACGTGCTGGTGACCACCTGGCGTGGCGACAAGGCGGTGCGGGCGCTCAGCTTCAAGACCGGCAAGGAGCTGTGGTCGCACGTCATGAAAGGCGACATGTATCACGGCGTGTCGGCGTTCACCAGCGACGGCAAGAAGGTGGTGGCGGCGTCCATCGCCGGGGACGTGACGATGCTGGACGAGAAGGGCAAGGTGGTGTGGGCGAAGGAACCGGGCGGGTACCTGTTCGCGCCGAGCGTGGTGCATGACGTCGACGGCGACGGCAAGCCGGAGATCGTTGTGTGTAGCGGCAAGGTCCACGCCTTCGACCTGAAGGGCGAGGAGAAGTGGAAGTCGGCCGACTACCGGAGCATCGCCCGCGGGGTGGCCCCGGCCGAGGTGGGCGGCAAGCCGGTGCTGGTGTTCGGTGCCAGCGACCGCCACTTCCGCACGCTCGACGGCAAGACGGGCAAGGAACTGCGGGCGTTCGACGCGACCGTGCAGAAGCACATCTACGAGGGGATCGACTCCGGCCCGGTCGTCGGTGACTTCGACGGCGACGGCATCCTGGAAGCGTTCTTCGTGTGCGGGAAGGGCACGTCCGACAAGACCCGCCCGCAGAACTTCGGCCGGGCCTATGCGATCAAACTGGGGAAGGGGAAAAGCACCTGGCCGATGTTCCGCGGCAACCTGTGCCGCACCGGCAGCGTGTGAGTCGAGCGGCCGAGCGACACCGTCAACCCCAGCCCGTTCGGGTACCGGCAGGTGAAGATTCAGCCGCCGACGCGGATGACCACTTTGCCGAAGTGCCCGGCCGCTTCCAGGTGGCGGAACGCTTCCCGCAACTCGTCGAATGCGAACACGCGATCCACCATGGGGCGGAGGGCGTGCGTTTCAATCGTCGCGTTCATCCGCTCGAACATCGCCCGGCTGCCGACGTAGATGCCCCGCAGGGTGATGCCCTTCATCATCAGCGGGAGCGGGTCGAACCCACTCCCGCCGGCCAGCACGCCGATGAGCGCGATCCGCCCGCCGGGGCGGGTGGCCTTCACGCTGCGGTCGAGCGTGCCCGCCCCGCCGACCTCCACTACCAAGTCCACCCCTTCGCCGTTCGACTGCTGGCGTGCCCACTTGTCCCAATCGGGCGACGACTTGTAATTCTGCCCGGCGGTCGCGCCCATGCCCAGCGCGCGGGTCAGCTTGGCGTCGCTGCCGGACGTGATGAACACCTTCGCCCCGAGAGCCACGGCGAACTGGAGCGCGAACACCGACACCCCGCCGGTGCCTTGCAGCAGCACCGTCTTGCCGGCCGGGTCGAAGTCGGTGGTGAGCGCATTCCACGCGGTGAGTGCGGCACACGGCAGCGTCGCGGCTTCTTCAAACGACAGGTGCGACGGGATCGGCACCAAACCGCATTCATTCAACACCACCCGCTCGGCCAGTACGCCGTCGATGGCCCCGCCGAGCGCCGACTTGCCGGCGGCGTCCGTCAGCGGGCCGTCGGTCCAGTTCTGGAAGAAGGTGCCGCACACGCGGTCGCCCGGTTTCACTGACACCACGCCGTCACCGACGGCGACGACCACGCCCGCACAGTCGGAGCACGGCACCCGCGGGAGCGGCATCTTCGGGTTGTACTTGCCGGTGGCGACGAGCAGGTCGCGGTAGTTGAGCGAAACCGCCTTCACCGCCACCACCACCTGACCGGGGCAGGGCACGGGCTCGGGCCGCTCGGCAAGCGTCAGGTGTTCGAGACCGAACTGCGGGAGGATCGCGGCGCGCATGGGCATGTCTCGTCCCCCTCTCCCCCACGGGAGAGGGGAACTAACGCAGTGGCACGCACACCACCTGCTTGTCGTTCCGCAGGAACAGTCGGCCGTCGGCCAGCGCGGGGGCGGCGCGGGTCAGGCCGGTCAGCACCTTCGCCCGCGCTTGCTCCTTGTACTCCTTCGTGTCGGCTGCGATTCGCACCAGCTCGCCACTCTCGGTCAGCGCCAGCAGCCCGCCGTCCACGGCGATCACGTGGGCCACGCCGAACTTCTTCCGCTCCCACTTCACGGCCCCGGTCTTCCATTCGACGCACACCAGCGCCGCCGCGCCACCGTCCTGTCGGCCGTTGATGCCGAACAGGTGGTCGCCCACCTTCACCGGCGTGTCGTACTGGCTGCTCAAGCTGGTGTCGTTCGCCCACACCTCGGTCAGCTCGCCCTTGCCCATCGCCCACAGGGCCGCGCCGGTCTCGTAGCTGGCGGTGGCGAACACGTGCCCGTCGCTCACCAGCGGGGTGGCCGCGTTCACGCTCGCGTCGATCCGCGAGCGGTGCTTTTGTGTGTACGCCACTTTCCCGTCCTTCACGCCCAACACCACGATGCCGGTGCGGGTGAACACCACCGCGTGCGGCTGGCCGCCGATGTCGGCGAGCGCCGGCGTGCTGTAGCCGGGCGGGTCGTCGGTCGCCTTCCACGCCTCCTTGCCCGTCGTCGCGTCGAACGCCACGATACCCGCCCCCTTCGCCCCGACGTTCACGATCACCTTGCCGTCGGCGAACAGCAGCCCGGCCCCCACGCCGAAGTAGCCCTCCGGCGGCGAATACTCCTTCATCAGGTCTTTCACCCACACCTTTTCGCCGGTCTTCACCGCCACCGCGTGCAGCTTGCCGCCGTAGCCGAGCGCGAACACGAGATCGCCGGCCACCAGCGGGGCCACCTGCGGGCCGTCCCGCCCGCCGACCGTCGCCGCGTACTTCCACTTCGGCTTGCCCGTGTCGGCCGCGAGCGCGGTCAGCGTGTCGTCGTCGCCCACCCGGTGCCACACGTACACCACGCCGTTCGCCACCACCGGCCCGGCGTTCCCCGCGCCCAAATCGGCCGTCCACGCCGTCGTGGGTGGGGTCTTCGTCCAGTCCCAGTTCAATTTGGTTTCGGTCGACTGGCCGTCGCGGGTGGGGCCGAGGAACTGCGGCCAGTCGGCAGCGACGGCGGGGGAGGCGAGCAGCAGAATCAAGGCGACGGCGCGGAGTGTCATGAATGCTCCTGAGCGGGCGGGTGGGAGAGACCTCACCCCCGACCCCCTCTCCCAAGAGGTCGAGGGGGTGTTCAAGGGGCAAGCGTGGTCGGCACGTCCGCAGAAGGACCGAGACCTCAGCAGGTTGAACACCCCCTCTCCCCTGGGAGAGGGAGACGGGGGGTGAGGTCCAACACAACGCGGAAGGACTGTGCCAGCGACCGCGGCCGGGTTATATTAGGCACACTCCCTTCCGCCCGGCCCGCGCGTCATGCACTACCGCCCGTTCCGCAACACCGACCCGCCGGCCCTGATGGAGGTGTGGAACGAGGGGATGGCGGGCAGCCGCGGGGCCTTCCCGTTGCGGTCCCCTTCCCCGTTAGACCGCTGGCTCTTCTGCAAGCCGTACTTCGACCCGGCCGCCCTGATCGTCGCCACCGACCCGGACCAAGACAACAAGGTGGTCGGCTTCTCGCTGAGCGGGTTCGGCCCGCGGGACGACCGCGCCGGGCAAGACAACGGCGGGGTGGTGTGCGCGGTGGTGGTGCGGCTGAGCCACCAGCGGCGGGGCGTCGGCCGCGAACTGCTGCGGCGGGCGGAGGAGTACCTGACGAGTCGCGGGGCGGACGTGATCGTGGTCGGCTCGCAGCGGCCGTACAACCCGTACCTGTTCGGGCTGTACGGCGGGGCGAACTCGCCCGGCGTGCTGGCCAGCGAGACCTCGGCCGAGCCGTTCCTGACGGCGGTCGGGTACGAGCGGGGGGAGGAGCACATCGTCTTCCAGCGGAACCTGGAGACGCCGGTGGAGGTGGCCGACGGGCGGTTCGTCGGGTTGCGGCGGCGGTACGACATCCAGATGGTGCGGCCGACGGTCAGCCAGAGTTGGTGGGAGGAGTGTCAGTGGGGCACCCTGGAACCGACCGAGTTCCGGGTGACGGACAAGATGACCGGCAGCCCGGCCGGGCGACTGGTGAACTGGGACCTGGACGGGTTCAGCAGCGGGTGGAACAAGCCGGCGACGGGCATCTTCGACGTGGAGATCCGCGCCCACCTGCGGCGGCAGGGGCTGGCCAAGTTCCTGTTGGCGAGCGTGCTGAAGGTGCTGCAAGAGCAGTTCTACTCGGTGGCCGAACTGCAAGTGTGGGGCGACGACCCGGCCGGCATCGGCATCTGCCGGGCGCTCGGGTTCGAGCAGGTGGACGCCGGGTATAGGTATCGGAAGGCCGCCCCGGCGGTGTGAAGGCGGGGCGGCCGTCGCGGTCAGAGGGGGAACGAAAGCGATCGCTGGTGGATAGCGTTGGTGGTATTTTTCAAGAACATGAAGTAGCACTCGTATTTGGCGTTGGGGCCGGAGTTGGTCGGGAGGGGAACGATGGCAGATGCCATACCCGCTCGGAACGACGCCTCCACCACGGACCACACCACCGGCAGTTGCTCCTCCCCCCCGAGCGTCGCGAGCGA
>JANNQE010000654.1:0-5309 GCA_031441625.1 Planctomycetia bacterium | reverse complement strand
TGGGCGGCGGGTGTACCACGGGTTTGCGGAAATCCGCGTCCAGCGACAAGTCCTGTGCGCCAACGCCCAAGTTCATGCACCGTTCACCACGCCAACACCGGAATCATGCTGGAGTTCGCAGGATCAGGGCGATTGCACCCTACTTGAACGAGTCGTCGGCCTTCACGTACTCGGTGCGGCTGGTCATCTTGCCGACCGGCTCGTCAGTGGTCTGCTTGGGCAGCCCGCGGTGGATGGTCCACTCGACGGTCGGCTGCGACAGTTCGTCCTCGGCCCCGAACGCGGGCGCGGGCGGGGCGTCGCCGAAGTAACGCGGCAGGACGTCGCGGTACACGACGACGCCGACCACGGCCAGCCAGAACAACACGACGAGGACGACCACCGGGCGAGACGGCATGGGAGTTCCCGAACTTCAGTGTTCTGCTCGCTCCGCGAGCGGTCTGTCGGAACCCGCTCGCGGAGCGAGCAGAGCACTTCCATGCTACCATCAGTCGTACCGCCAGAGGTGAGCCATGTTTCCCGTCGAGAACCGTTCGTCGCTTTCGCCGTCGGCGTTCGCCGAATTGCACCGGCGGTTGGCCGGGCACACGTCGATCAAGCACGCCCTCGACTGGTTCCTGGCGATGACCCCGCCGGTGCCGCCAGTGGACTGCATCGCGCAAGACGAGTTCTCGCACGACGTGCCCTTCGGCCACCCGGACGGCGTCTGGGTCGTTTACGAGTGTACGTGATTCGGGGTGGTGACGGCGGTCGCCGTCTGGGACGAGTTGCCGACGGCCGAGCAACTGTTGAACGCGCGGGTGGAGCGCGGGTGGGTGCCCGTGCCGACGGCGACGAAGGACGGGAACGTGATCCTCGGGTACGCCGCGTGCCGGCGGTGGTGAGCCGGCGGGCGCTATTTCCCCTTCACCGGCGGCAGGGCGTCGGTCATCACCGGCTCGGCGAGCAACTCCCTGATCTTCGCTTTCAGATCGGCGAAACTCTGGTCGAACTCCTTCCTCCCGGCCTCGATCTCCGCTTCGGTCCCCTCGCGGGCCGACGGCTTACCCAAATACTTGCCCCGCACGCGGCCGGACTTGTCGATCACCATCAAACCGAGGAAGTGGTCGTACATGAGCGACACGTCCACCTCCTCCTTCTTCTCCACGCCCACCTTGAACCCGCGGACGCACAGCAGGCGGATGAACCGCTCCGGCCCGTGCAGGAACAGCCACGACGGGTCGTCGTCGGTGCCGGTGTACTTGTTAGCGTACTTCCGCAGTTCGCCCGGCGTGTCGTACTCCGGGTCGATGGTGAACGTGACCGTGCGGAAGTCGTCGCGGCCGGCCAGCTTCATTTCCGCCCGTAGCCGGGCCAGTGTGGACGACACCTCCGGGCAGTACTTGCACCGGGTGAAGGCGAACGACGCCACCCACACTTTGCCGTCGAGGGTGGTGTTGTCCACGGTGGCCCCGAGGCGTTCGGTGAGGACGAACGGCGGGGCGGAGTCGTAGCCGGGGGGGATGACGACGGCTTCGGGGGATTTCAACGGCGGCGGTGTGATGGGAATGAAGAAGGCGGCCCCGAGCGCGGCAAGGCCGAGCGCGATGAACAGCAGCACCACCCAGACGGGCGGGGCGCGGAAGCCGTTCGAGACTGGTGCGGGGGTGGACATGAGGTTAGCCGCGAGGCAACGCCGAGCGCGTGCGGGTCACTGGAAGTATCGCGGCACCACACCGGCGGCGACGAACAGGGCCATGACCGCCAGCAGGTAGACGAGCGACCCGCGGAGGACGGTGCGGGCGGCCGGCGTGGTGCGGTTCCGGGCGAACTTCAGACACCGCCACAAGAACCACAACGCCACCGGCACCGACCCGACCAGGTACACCCACCGCCACGCCCCTTCAAACAACAAGCCGGGCAGCACGGTGACGGGCACCAGCAGCAGGGCGGTGACGAAGGTGGCCCAGCCGGTGATACGGCCGTCGGCGTGGTCCACGTTCGGCAGCATCACCATCCCACCGCGGGCGTAGTCCTCGCGGTGCATGAAGGCGATGCTGTAGAAGTGCGGCAGTTGCCACACGAACAGGATGGCGAACAAGGCCCAACCGGGCAGGTCCATGCCGCCCGTCGCGCCGCACCAGCCGATGACCGGCGGTAGGGCACCGGGCAGCGCCCCCACCACCGTGTTCCAACTGGTGTACCGCTTGAGCGGGGTGTACACGCCGACGTACAGCACGGCGGTGGCGGCGGCGGCAATCGCGGCGGCGGGCGTCGGCAGCGCGAACCACAGGTAGCCGACGCCGAGCAGACTGAGGGTGAGGCCGAACACCAGGCCTTCGACGTGGTGCAAGCGGCCGGTGACGAGCGGGCGGTTGGCGGTCCGCTTCATCTTGGCGTCGGCCCGGCGTTCGAGCCAGTGGTTCAAGGCACTGCCGCCGGCCGCCACCACCGCCGCCCCCACCAGCGTGTGCAACAGCGGCTGCACCATCGCCAGACCGGGCTGCGCGCCGAGCAGGAAGCCGACCGCCACGGTCACGAGCGCCATCGCGGCGATCTTCGGCTTGCTCAACTCGACGTAGTCGGCCAGTCGCCTCTTCAACGACACAATGGCGACATCGTCGGAAGCGGTCTGGGCGATGGTGCTCATAGCGGGCATTGTAGGGGATCCCAAGTCTTGGCGAACCCGGCCCGCAAGGGCCGCGGGTGCGGGTCACACTGACGACACGAATGCCTCACGTTCCTCGACGCCGGTTCGCACCCGCGGCCCTTGCGGGCCGGGTTCGCCCAGAACTACCGACGGCGCACGCAGCACGCGAAACGCCACCGCCACCGCCGAGGCGAACAGGCTCGCCCCGACCAACTGGTGGGCGGAGCGGACGAGCACGGCGTAGGTGGTCACCGCCCGGTCCATCGGCGGGATCGTCGCCTCCGGGCCGGTGGCGGCGAACTTGCCCATCCACGCCTCGACGCCGAACACCAACTGGACCGCCAGCAGCGCCAGGAGGTGCCACGCCGCGAACCCGAGTGCCTTGCGGGTGCCCGGCGAGGTGAGCACCCGCACCGCCAGCCACACCACCAGCCCGGCCACCAGGAAGGCGGTGAGGATGTGCAACCGTTGGGTGAGCGCGTTCGGCGCGTGCCGCACGCCCACCGCCCAGATCAACTGCACGAACACGGCCAGCACCAGCGGCACACTCAGCCACTTCAACTTGTTTCGTTCCGACTCGCCCAACTCCGCTACCGTTCGTCGCGTCCCGGCCAGCATCGGCAGCAGCACCATCCCGCTGAACACCAGTTGCGCGAACAGCCCGTGCAACTGCGAGAACTCCACCCCGATGGTGTCCTTGATCCCGACCTGACTGTTCAAGAACACCCGCAGCCCGCCGAGCAGCCCCTGAATCATGACGCCCAGCAGCACCAGTGTGGCGGCGAACCGCACCCACTTCGCCGGGTCGTCGCGGCGGCGAAGTTGCCACACCGCGAGCGCCACCGTCACCAACGACATGCCGACGGTGGCATTGATCGACGGCCACGGCCAACTGAACGCCCCCGTCGCCTGACGCAGCTTGTCGGCCGCCATCATTTGCCCGTGGAACCAGGCGTACACGCCGAGCAGCAGCACCACCGCCGCCACCGCCGGGAGGCGAGACACTTTGTTCGGCCCGCTCAACCACGCGGCGAAGGCCAGGCCCGCCGCCAGCCCGCCGACCACCCACCCGGCGAAGCGGTGCGAGTGCTCCAACAGGAACCCGGCCCGCGGTTCCAGATCCACCTTCTCGCTCATGAACAGTGCCGGCAAGTACCACGGCTCGGTCGGCCACGCCGGGTCGTCCATCCCCGCCTTCTTGGAGGTGGTCAGCCCGCCGAAGGCCAACAGCACGACGGTACACACGACCAGCGCGACCGCCAGCCAGCGGACGACGGGAGAGATCGGGGCTGGCTGGTCAGTCGTCATTTCGGGGTCACCTGCTGTCGCACGTCGTCGGGCAGCCGTTGCGGGAACGGCAGCTCGCGGACGAAGTGGACGAGGTCGGCGATGTCTTGATCGGTCAACCCGCTCGGGGCGGCGGGCATGTTCGCGGCGTGGATGCCGTGCCGCAACTGGCGGGCGAAGTCGGCCGGCTCGCGGGCCCACTGGCGGGGCTTGTCGGTCAGATCCCGAACGCGGTTCGGCACGCCCCACACGTCGTAGCGGTATGTCGGTGTGCGGCCGTAATCGGTGTGGCAACTGACACACCCCGCCGCCTCGGACACGAACAGCTTCTGCCCGCGGCGGATCGACTCGGCGTACTCCGCGTTCACGTCGTCCGGCCGCGGTTGCACCGCGTGCGTGAGCGGCTGCTCGGCGTTGGCATCGGTCCATTTCGTCAACACGCTCGCCAGCCGCTTCTTTGCTTCGCCCTCGATGTCGGCCAAGCCCTCCTCCGGGTCGGCGAGTGCCTTCAACAACTCCATCTCGACTTCGCCGCGAACGCTCAGGAACATCGTGTATGCTGCCAGTTGCCAGACCTCATTGTCCGGCAACCCGGTCGCCTGCATGGTGGTACCGGGCACACCCTTCTGGATCGCGCTCCTCAGGTCGGCAAACCGCGGGCGGCCGGTGTTCGCTCCGGCTCCGGTGGCCAGTTTGAACTTGCCGCTGCGGAGGTCTCGCGGGTGGGGGAACGCCCACAGCCCCGCCGTGCCGCGGCCGTCGCCGGTCATGCCGTGGCAGTTCGCACAGGCGATCTTGTACCGCTTCGCCCCCGCAAGCAAATCAGCGCGATTGAGACCGAAGAGCTTTTTCCCGTCGGGTCGGCCATCTTCGAAGATCGGTGCCGCGGGGGTTCCGAACAGCGATTCTATTGTTGAGTCTAACCGCTTACGCTGCTCTTCAAGTAACTGGTCTGGCAGCACAACTTTGCCGCCGGTGTCGGGCAGGTGGGCGATGTACTCGTCGAGTTGGCCGATCTCGGCGTGCCGGCCGGTCGGGTGGGCGGTGGGCAGCGACACGACCACCGGGTCGGTGCGGGCGGGGAATTTCCAGCCGGGTTCGTAGGGCGGGTCGGCGTCCGGGCCGCCGAAGGGGAGGTACAGCAACGCGAATGCTGCGATCACGAGAGCGATTGACACGAGCAGCAGAAAGATCCACATCCAGGGTCGGCCGACTCGTCGGACCTCACCCTCGGTCTCGTTCTCGACGAACGGGGCTGGGGTGTTCGAGTCGGACGACGGGTCGAGTTGGCCGTTCATCTCCCACTTTCCAAAGGCGAACTGTCCGGGAGCTTTGCGGATTGAACACCCCCCTCTCCATTCATGGAGAGGGGGACGGGGGGTGAGGTCTTCCC
>JANNQE010000653.1:0-4061 GCA_031441625.1 Planctomycetia bacterium | reverse complement strand
GCAGCAGCCAGTCGTCGAGCGTGCCCCACAGTTGAGTGAACTCAGCGGGCTGACGCCCGTCGCTCAGTTCCACGACGGCCCAATACGTCTTCTCGACGGCGTTCTCGCGGAACTGCTCACTCAACCGGGCGGCGGCCTTGCTGGTGCGGGCGAACAGCAGCACCCCGCTGGTGGGCTTATCCAGCCGATGCACCACGCCGAGGAACACGTTGCCGGGCTTGGCGTACTTCTCCTTCAAGTACGCTTTCACCAACTGATCGACGGTGTCGTCGGAGCCGTCGAAATGCGCCGACGACCACCCGGCCGGCTTGTTCACGGCGACGACGTGGTTGTCCTCGTACAGCACGTCCAGCAGCTCGGCGAAGGTGCTCATGGTGAGTGCAGTGTACAATCCGTGTACCGCTCCGTTCGAGGGGAAACCCCGTGCCACTCCGCGACCACTTCCACGCGCCGTTCAGCAAACGTTATCGGTGGGACGCGGTTCATGGGATGCTGCCTGGCATGATGACGGCCGCCCTCAACCAGATCCTTCCGGAACGGTACGCGGCCGGCCCACGCATCCAGATCAACAGCCTGAACGACCCGTTCCTGATCGTGCCGGAAGACGGACCGGAGATCGCAGCCGCCGGCCCGCCCACGCTGACCGCCCAGGACGAGTGGTCGAACGTGGACACCTACGAAGTGCTGATCCACGACCAAGAACTCTGCCGCGATTTGGTGTCCGCATTGCAGATTGTCAGCCCGTCCAACAAGAGCACACCGGAACACCAGCGGGCGTTCGTGGCGAAATGCGGTTCGCTGCTTCAAGAACGGGTGTCGCTCACGGTCATCGATCTCGTTACCGAGGAGACCGCGAACCTGTACAGCGAGTTGATGAGAACGCTCGGCCACACCGACCCGACTGTCGGCAATCCCGCCATTCCGATCTACGCCGTGACTGTTCGCGTCCGGCAGACCCGCAAAGGGCGGCGGATGGAATCGTGGTTCCGCCCGCTCGCCGTCGGACAGCCGCTACCCCAACTCCCCATCTGGCTGGCAGAAGACATTGTCGTCCCGCTCGACCTGGAGCCGCTGTACGAGCAGACGCTGAAGTCGCTGCGGATCAGGTGACGGCCGGCACCGGCGGCAAGTGGCGGGCGTATGGCGACTTGCCCGATTTGCATACACCCTCGACCCAGGCGGCGCGGGCCAGCAACGACTCCTCCCGGTATTCCGCCCCGACGAACTGCGCCGCCAGTGGTAGGCCATCTGACGACCAACCGAGGGGGACCGACACCACCGGCAGGCCGAGGAAACTCCACGGGCTGTTGCACCAAGCGTTGCCCGTTGTCTCCGGGGTTGGGGCGGCGTCGAGCGTGGCTGGGGCGAAAAGAGATTGGGGCGAATCGGGCAGCACCACCCGCCAGGTCAACTCGCGGCGAATGTATTCGGCGTGACCGTGTTCCTCCTGGGATGTCGCCAACCCGTTTTCGATCAACTCGGCGATCTTTGGGGGGTAGTCGTCACGCTGTCGGCGGTAGCGGTTCCGGTGAACGCGGGCTGCTTCCACCGCCATGATCGTAAGGTGGGAGCGGTGAACTTGGGCGAACTCTGCGGGGAGGACGGTAGCCCCGACCCCGGCATCCGAAACGGCGAGCGAACGCAAATCGTTTTCCACGCCCCTCATGAATTTCGCCACCTCCGGCGAGAGCGTGTCCGGGAACATTTCGGCCGGCTTGAGGAACCGCGTGCGGAACAGGCGTCCGCGGTCGCGGTCTTCGCCGATTCTGGCGACTTCAAGATCCACCGCAGACACGCACGCCGGCACAGGTTTCTCCCGCGTGTAGAGCGCGCCGGGGTCGTATCCGGCGATCACCTCGAACACCACCGCCAAATCCCGCACGCAGTTGGCCATCACGCCGATGTGGTCGAGGCTCGGGGCCAGCGGCAGCACGCCGGTCACGCTGATGCGGCCGCGGGTCGGCTTGAGGGCGTACACCCCGCAGTAGCTGGCGGGGCGAATGGTGCTGCCGCCGGTTTGCGTGCCGAGGCTCGCCAGGCACATGCCGCACGCCACCGCCGCGGCGCTGCCGCTGCTGCTCCCGCCGGGGGTGCGGGCCAGGTTCCACGGGTTCCGCGTGACCGGCGGGTCGAGGTACGCGTACGCCGTCGTGACCGTCTTGCCGAGGATGATCGCCCCGGCCTGCCGCAGCCGTTCGACGCACGTCGCGTCCTGGCGGGCGTAGCTGTTCGCCCATAGCTTCGACCCGCACCCGGTCGGCATGTCGAACACGTCGATGATGTCTTTGATGCCGACGGGGATGCCGTGCAGCGGCCCGCGGTGGTGGCCGGCCTTGATCTCGTCGGTCGCCTTCGCCGCGTCTTGGCGTGCTCGCTCGCGGTCGAGGTACACCCACGCTTTCACCGCCGGCTCGTAGATGTCGATCCGCCGGAGGCACTGCTCCAACAGTTCGGACGGTGTGAGTTCGCCGGTGCGAAGGAGCGGGGCGGCGGCGGTGATGGTGAGCGGTTCGGACATGCCGAAATGATAGTGGCGACCGCGGATGAGAACGGCTCACATTTCCGCGGCGGGGAATCGCAGCGAGCGTTACATCCCCGGTGTGGGAAGATCCCCACCCCGGAGACACATATGAAACGGTTCGCCCTGCTCGCCCTGTTCGCGGCCGGTGCCGCGTTCGCACAACCGCCCGGCGGCGGCGGTCCCCCCGGTGGTGGCGGTGGACCGGGTGGCCCCGGCGGCGGCCCGCCGAAGTTCGAACTCGGCAAACTGCTGCCGCCGCACATCCGCGAACAGATCGAGCTGACCAAAGACCAGGAGAAGGAACTGGCCGAACTGGAAAAGCTGGTGAAGGAGAAACTGGACAAGCTGCTCACCGCCGACCAGAAGAAGAAGATCGAGAAGGCCGGCCCCCCCGGTGGCGGCGGTCCGGGTGGCCGCGGCCCCGGTGGCCCCGGTGGCCCCGGTGGCGGCAAGCCGCCGGCCGAGAAGCCGAAGGAGGAGAAGAAGCCGGATGAGAAGAAGCCGCTGGCGTCGGCCGGCGGGATTCAGTGGTTCACCTCGCTGGAAGCCGGTCGTGCGGAAGCCGAGAAGACCAACCGGCCGATCCTGCTCATCACCGGCACCCCGCACTGCGGCGGCGTGTCCGGCATCTGGTGACCGGGCAAGCAAGCCATGGACAGGAGTTTCCTGTCCCAGCCCGAAGTGATCGACGCCAGCCGCAAGTTCGTGTGTGTGCGGCTGACCACCTACGAAGACGAGGGCGAGTCGAAGTTCCTCAAGTCGCTGGTGCGGACGGGGTCAGGTCAGGTGGAGAACTCGTCGTTCGCCATCCTGGACGTGGACGGCAAGACGAAGCTGGTGGGCGGCGGGCGGGGGATGAATCAGGTCTACCGCGACGCCAAAGAGATGGCCGACGGCATGGCCAAGCTGCTCGCCAAGTCCACGCCGAAGGGCGAGCCGACGAGCCTGCCGCTCGTGCCGACGGTGCGGCTGGCCCTGCCGGTGGCGGCGTCCGACGGGCAACCGCTGGTGGTGGTGCGGGTGAAAGACGAGAAGGCGCGGGCGGAGGTGGAGAAGGAGTTGGCGAAGCTGGTGTGGGGTGACGAGTTCGTCGGCCGGTTCGTGTTCGCGGTCGATGCCGAAGCGGCGACCGCGTTCGACGGCCTGACGGGCGAGCCGGCTGTGGTGGTGGTGCAGCCCGACACGTTCGGCCAAAAGGCGAAGGTGCTGGCTCAGGCGGATAAGCCCGACGACCTGGCGGCGGCGCTGCGGAGCGGGCTGAAGGGGTTCGTGAAGGACGACAAGGAGACGCGAACCCACATCAGTGGCGGGTTGAAGCAGGGCGTGTTCTGGGAGACGAAGACGCCGGTGACCGACCCGATGGAAGCGGCCGCCCGCGAACTGATTCCGGCGAAGTGACGGAACGCAAATCAAAATGCGGCACGCGGATGACGCGGACTCCGACGCGGATCAACGCGGATGAAGACAGATTTTTTCCTGCCCTGATCCGCGTTCTTCCGCGCTGAAATCGGCGTCATCCGCGTGCCTCTTCAACGACCAC
>JANNQE010000652.1:0-3703 GCA_031441625.1 Planctomycetia bacterium | reverse complement strand
GTCGGCCTGGTGCAGGTGAATCTTGCCGGCCAAGTGGTTGATCCGCTCGAACGTCTCCGTGCTCGCCCGCCGGACGATGCCGTGGACTTCGTACCCCTGCTCCAGCAGCAGTTCGCACAGATAACTGCCGTCCTGGCCGGTGACCCCGGTAATCAGCGCTCGTTTCATCGTCCGCCTCAGCGGGTGGGTGACAACGGTGACAACATACGCACGCCTCCCGCCCCTGCCTACCCCGATTGCCTACGCCCCTGCCGCCGGCCGGTGAACCGCGGGTATGAACCCGCGGGTGGCCTGCACCCAGGCGGCTAACGCCGCCGGTTCACCCGGTTCGTTGCCGCCCGCCGCCGCCGCGGGTACAGTGCCGGTTCCCTCCCACCGCGGTCGCTCATGTCCACCCCGCCCACGTCCCCCCCGCCCTCCCGCTTCCGGTACGTCGTCCTCGGTCTGCTCTGCCTGCTCGCCATGATTACGTACATGGACCGGGCGGCGAACGGCAGCGCGAAGGCGGCCATCATGACCGAGCTGAACGCCGACCTGCCGGAGGGGGTGAAGAAGTACAGCACCGAAGACTTCATGATCGTGATGATGGCGTTCCAGGTGGCCTACGCCCTGTTCGAGGTGCCGAGCGGCTGGCTGGGCGACACGCAAGGGCCGCGGACCGTTCTGCTGCGGGTGGTCCTGTGGTGGAGCGTGTTCGTGTTCCTCACCGGGTTCGTGGGGATGGCGTTGCTGCCGGAGGCGGTGGTCGGCGGGTTGTACGTCGGGTTCGGCGGGCTGATCGTCATCCAGTTCCTGTTCGGCGTGGGCGAGGCGGGGGCGTTCCCGAACATCTCGAAGTCCCTGTACAACTGGTTCCCGGCGAACGCCCGCGGGTTCGCCAAGAGTGCCATCTGGATGTGCGCCCGGCTGATGGGCGGCCTGACCCCGCTGTTGTGGGTGACGGTGACGGAATGGAAGGTGGGCGGGATGCACCACGAGGCCGGGCTGACGTGGCGGGGGGCCATGTGGGCGTTCGCACTCGTGGCCACGGTCTGGTGTGCGGTGTTCTACTTCCTCTTCCGGAACAAGCCGGCATTGGGGCAGGTGAACGCGGGCGAGCTGGCGCTCATCAACGCCGGGCGGACGGAGACGGTCGGCCCGGTGCGCATCCCGTGGGGCAAGCTGGTGCGGTCGAAGAACCTGTGGGCGGTGTGCGGCATGTACGTCGTCACCAACTTCTGCTGGTACTTTCTGATGTACAACCTGCCCGGCGCGATGAAGAAGCAGTTTCCGGAGTGGGACGGTGCCCCAGGCGGGCGGGTGCTGCTGGCCGTCCTGAGCGGCGCGCCGCTGCTGGTCGGGATGCTCGGCTGCTTCCTCGGCGGGGTGGTGTCGGACCGCATCATCCGCCGCCGCGGGGATCGCAAGTGGGGCCGGCGGCTGCCGGGCATGATCGGGTACGGCATGGCCGGGGTGTGCTACCTGGGGGCCATCGCGGCCAAGCTGATCGCCCCGGACAACGTGTGGGCGTATGCCATCCCGCTCATGCTCATGGGCTTCTTCAACGACCTCATCATGGCCCCGGCGTGGGCGGTCTGTCAGGACATCGGCCGCGAGTACGCCGCCACCGTCAGCGGGGCCATGAACATGGTGGGCAACCTGGTCGGGGCGGTGTCCGGCATCTTCTTCACGTACCTGACGCTCAAGGCGTACACCCTCAACCCCGGCACCAAGGAGGAGACGATCCAGACGACCGGGTACGTCATCTGCTTCGTCACGTACGCGGTGGTGTACTTCGCCGGCGTCGGGTTGTGGCTGCTCATCGACGCGAACAAGCCGGTGGTGGAAGACCGGGTGGAACCGGGAACGCAGGGACCGGGTGGTCCTGGCGTACCCGGTCACTGCGTTCCCGGTTCCACGATGTCGTTCGCCACTGAGCGGGGCCGATTTTCCCCCGCCGGCGGGGTGTCGGGCGATCCGACGGGCTGGAAAATCAGGCGAGACGGCGGGGGTTGGGCGGGGGGGAGTCGCGGTTGACACATTCGGCGGGTGCGGGCACTATTACCCGCTGTCGATCGGCGGTGTAGCGTACGCCGCTTGGCATGACCGGCCGGCACAGCCGGCGACACAACAAGGAGGGTTGCACATGACCCGTTTGAAATGGCTGGCCCCGCTCGCGGCCGTGGGGCTGATGATTCTCGGCGGAGGCTCGGCCACCGCCGGCCTGTTGCCGACGAGCGTGACCGTGTTCCCGGACGGCGGCAACTTCCGCTGGCAGTACGCCATCGTGCTGCCGACGGACAGCCAGTTGAAGACCGGTGACTACTTCACCATCTACGACTTCAACGGGTTCGTCGGCGGCACCGACGTGGCCCCGGACGCCAATTGGGCGTTCACCACCATGATGGTCGGGCCGACGCCGCCGAGCGTGCTGCCGTTCGACGACCCGTCCAAGCCGAACCTGTCGTGGAAGTACAACGGGCCGACCATCAACGTCGGCCAGACCGGCCTGGGCAACTTCATGGCCAACTCGATGTACCAGGAGCGGACGGAGTCGTTCTTCACCGCCCGCACGCACCGCAGCTCGGACGGCCGGTTGGACACGAACGTGACGTACACCGACGTGCCCGTGCCCGGCGGCATGGGGATTCCGGAGCCGGCCACCCTGCTGCTGGCCGGCCTCGGCCTGCCCCTGCTCGGCCTGGATAAACTGCGGAAGAAGAAGGCCGCCGCCGCGGTCTGACGACGCACGCCCCCGCCCGGCCGACCGCGGGCGGACGCAGTTGTGGTTGACACGGCAGGGTGGGCGGTCTATTCCGCCCCGCGAGACGACGACCGGGGCCGACGACGGAGGGAACGGCGAAGGCCCCACACGCGACCGGCGCACCTGTTCGGGTGCCCGGCCGACACCGAGATGTCGCCTTTCAAGGAGGGAGACCGAATGACCCGCAGGACCAGCATCACTCGCCTGGTGGCGACCGCCGTGGCGGTCGCGGCACTGGCCGGAGGGTCGGCCCAGGCCGGCCTGCTGCCGACGAGCGTGACGGTGTTTCCGGAGTCGGGCAACTACCGCTGGCAGTACGCCATCGTGCTGCCGACGGACATGCGGCTGCAGGCCGGCAACTACTTCACCATCTACGACTTCGCCGGCCTGGTGGACGGCACGGTGGTGCCGCCGGACGCCAACTGGTCGTCGGCCGTGCAGAACGTGGGCGTCACCCCCGTCCTGCTCAACCCGACCGACGACCCGAGCGTGCCCAACTTGGTGTTCACGTACAGCGGCCCGACCATCCCGGCCGGGCAGATCGGCCTGGGCAACTTCATGGCCACGTCGATCTTCGGCGAGACGAGGGAAGTGAGCTTCACCGCCGAGACGAACCGCACGTCGGACGGGCTGAAGGACAGCAACATCACCACCACCGACGCCCCGACCGGCAGCGTCATCGAGAACCCCATCCCCGAACCGGCCACCCTGCTGCTGGCCGGCCTCGGCCTGCCGCTCCTCGGCCTGGCCAAGCTGCGGAAGAAGAAGCAAGTGGCGTGAGCCGACACCGACGACGCAACACAACTTCGCCGACCCGCCCACTTGGGCGGGTCGGTGTCGTTTGGGTGTCCCACTTGTCAGGGCCCGCCACCCCGACTGCGTTCCCGCGGCGACCCTTCCCCGGTGGGTGCGGTGGCGAAAGCCTGGCTTCGCCCCGACGGGGCGGGTTCACGTGAACCC
>JANNQE010000651.1:0-1633 GCA_031441625.1 Planctomycetia bacterium | reverse complement strand
TGTCCGGACAGCCGTCGAAATGCGGGACGCCGTTTTCGCGAATCTCGATCCCGCCACCATCATTGTGAAAGCCGCGGCCCGGCAGGCGGCACCTACTTTTCACTTCTTCCGCAGATCCGTCTCGGGTGGGTCGGGGTCGGGCACCTTTAGATCCTTCCGCAGCTTGGTCAACTCCGCCTCCAACTGCTTCCGCGTGTCGGCGTACTTCGGGTCGTCGTACACGCTCTTCAACTCCTTCGGGTCGGCCTTCGTGTCGAACAGCTCCCAGTAGTCGAACTCCTTCTCGTAGAACCGCACCAGCTTGTGCGTGTCCGTCACCACGCCGTAGTGCTTGGGCACGCTGTGGGGGCCGGGGTACTCGTAGTAGTGGTAGTAGAAGCTCGTGCGCCAGTCCTTCGGCGCTTGGCCCTTCAGCACGCCGGTCATGTCCTTGCCCTGGATGTCGTCCGGCACCTTCACGCCGGCGGCGCTCAGCAGCGTCGGGGCGAAGTCGATCACGCTCGTAATCGCGCTGCTCTTGCTGCCCGCCTTCACCACGCCCGGCCAGCGGACGAGGCACGGACTGCGGAGCGACTCCTCGAAGATCCACCGCTTGTCGAACCAGCCGTGTTCGCCCAGGTAGAACCCCTGGTCCGAGGTGTAAATCACGATGGTGTTGTCGGTCAACTTCTCGGCGTCGAGGTAGTCGAGCACCTTGCCCACGCCCTCGTCCACCGCCTTGATGCACCCGAGGTAGTCGTGCAGGTAGCGGTTGTACCGCCACTTGACGAGGTCCTTGCCGGTCGGCTTGGCCTTGTCGAACGCCTCGTTCCGCGGCTTGTAATACTTGTCCCACTCGGCCTTCTCGGCGTCGGTCAGGCCGGCCGGGTATTTGAACTTGGCGTCCAGGTCGGAGAACGTCTTCTCCAGCGTCATGTCCTGGTTCTTCTCGCCCTTGCCGCGACCGGAGTAGTCGTCGAACAGGGTGTCCGGTTCGGGGTACGGCTTGTCGGCGTTGTGCCCGAGGTGCCGGAGGGCCGGTGCCCACTCGCGGTGCGGGGCCTTGTGGTGGCACATGAGCAGGAACGGCTTCGTCTTGTCTCGCCCCTTCAGCCAGTCGATCGACTTGTCCGTGATGATGTCGCTGACGTAGCCGGTCTCGATCGCCGTCTTGCCGTTCTTCACCATCCGCGGGTTGTAGTAGATGCCTTGCCCCGGCAGGATGTGCCAGTGGTCGAA
The DNA here is from genome assembly GCA_031441625.1 of Planctomycetia bacterium. Lineage (GTDB taxonomy): Bacteria > Planctomycetota > Planctomycetia > Gemmatales > Gemmataceae > JALHQU01. The sequence goes on along the minus strand of JANNQE010000651.1, from coordinate 415 downwards.
CCCGGTCGGGTCGCTGCCCAGGTGCCACTTGCCGATCACGGCCGTTTGGTAGCCGGCCTTCTGGAGCAGCTTCGGGAAGGTGCTTTGCGTGCCGTCGAACTTGCTCCGGGTGTTGTCGAAGAAGCCGTTGGCGTGGTTGTACTTGCCGGTCATCAGGCACGCCCGGCTCGGCCCGCAGATGCTGTTCGGGATCAGGTGGCGGTCCAGCCGGATGCCGTCTTTGGCCAGCCGGTCGATGTTCGGGGTGCTGTTCAGTTTCAGCGGGTGGTTGTAGGCGCTGACGGCCTGGTACCCGTGGTCGTCGGAGAAGATGACGACCACGTTCGGCGGGGCGGCCACCGCGACGGCGGCGGTGAACACGAGTGCGAGTAGAGTTCGCATCGGGATACTCCGGGTGAACCGGCGGCGTGAGCCG
>JANNQE010000650.1:0-5095 GCA_031441625.1 Planctomycetia bacterium | reverse complement strand
GGAGCGTGAGCGACCGGAGTCAGTTCCTCCGGTCGCTCACGCTCCCGGCTCGCCGGAGTCGCCGGCCGCTGTGTTTCAAACATTGTCTCCCCCACCCGCCACGCCCGCAGGTAGCACTCGCGGCGGTGGACGTACTCGGTGAGCGACACTCGCAAGTCCGCCTCTTCCCGACCCAGCCGCTGGCAGAGGCAGCCGAGACACCGCGGGGCGTTCTTGAACCCGAGGGCGATGCTCCACACCGCTTCCTTCGCCGAGTACGCGACCGCACAATCCTGGCACCGCCCGCCGGCGATGCGCAGCAGCTCCCGCGTCGGCCGCGAGTCCTCGTCGTCTTCGGTGTCGGTGTCGTCGAACATCGCGCACTGCCGCCGTCGGGATGAATGAACGCGATTTGGGCGGCACGGCAGACCGCCGTACCAGCCCAACTGATACTGTCGGCAAACCGCCCGCAAGGGTCAAGCGGCGGGCACACGATTCGCCGGTTGATACGAACCACGCGCGAGAGGCCACAATTCGATTGCCGTCGGCCCGGTCGAGCGGGTACGTTCTGGCGAACCCGATCCGCCCGCGGGGTCGCGCGGCGTCCGCCCGAGGTGCCTCCATGCGAACCGCCCTTTCCCTCCTCCTGCTCGGCTCGCTCACGGCACTCGCCGCCGACCCGAAGAAGCCGAACGTGCTGTTCATCATTTCCGACGACCTGAGCTGCGACCTCGGCTGTTACGGCCAGAAGGCGGTTCGCACGCCGAACCTCGACGCCCTGGCCAAGTCCGGCGTGCGCTTCGATCGCGCCTACGTGCAGTACACTGTGTGCAACCCGAGCCGCACCTCGTTCCTCACCGGGTTGCGGCCGACCACTACCAAAATCGTCGATAACACCACGCACTTCCGCAAGCCGCTGCCCGATGTGGTCACACTCCCGCAGCTGTTCCGTGAGAACGGGTACGAAACGGTGGGCCTGGGGAAAGTGTTCCACCGCGGGTTGTCGCCGGACGACGTGAAGCGGGAGATGGACGACCCGAAATCGTTCGACCGGGTCGCGTACGGCAAGGCGACGGCGGCCGGGAACAAGGGGGAAGGCCGCAACCTGACAGGCGACAAGCTGACCTGGTGTCGGTGGCTGGCGGCCGAGGGCACCGACGCCGATCAGCCGGACGGCCAACTGGCCGACGAGGCCGTGAAGGCGCTCGCGGAGAAACGCGACAAGCCGCTCTTCCTGGCCGTCGGGTTCTACCGCCCGCACGATCCGTTCGTCGCGCCAAAGGCGTACTTCGACCTGTACGACCGCGACAAACTCGACCTGCCCGTCACCCCCAAAGACTACACCCCGCCATACCCGCACACGCTTGGCGGCGGGGCCTTCAAGACGGCGTTCGACCAGTTCACCGACAAGGATCGCCGCGAGTTCCTGCACGCCTACTACACCGGGGTCAGCTTCATGGACGCCCAGGTGGGGAAAGTGCTCGACGCGCTGAAGGCCAACAAGCTGGCCGACAACACGGTCGTCGTGTTCATCGGCGACCACGGGTACGAACTCGGCGCCCGCGGGTGGTGGAATAAGAACACCCTGTTCGAGCGGAGTTGCCGCACCCCGCTGATCGTCCGCGACCCGGCGGCGAAGGGGAACGGCACGAGCACGAGCACCATCACCGAGTTCGTGGACCTGTACCCGACGCTCGCCGCGCGGTGCGGGCTGAAGGGCGTTCCCAAAACCCTCGAAGGGGCCGACTTCCGCAAGGTGCTCGACGACCCGACGGCCAAACACAAGGAGGCGGCCGTGACCGTCGTGCAGCGGGGCCAATTCCTCGGCCGGTCGATCCGCACCGATCGCTACCGCTATACCGAGTGGGACGGCGGCGAGAAGGGGACCGAACTGTACGACCACTCGAAGGAGCCCGGCGAGTTGAAAAATCTCGGGAATGATCCGAAAGCCACGGACATCAAGGCCGACTTGAAGAAACAGCTCGACGCGATCTGCCCCGCACGCCTGGTGAAGTGAACCGTCGGCCTGCAACACCCGAAGCCCCTCCCAGGAGTTTGAATGCGCCCCCTCCTCTGGCTCACAGTCCTCGCACTCACCGCGGGCAGTGTGCCCGCCGCCGAGCCGAAAAAGCCGAACGTGTTGTTCATCATTTCGGACGACATGCGGCCGGACCTCGGCTGCTACGGCCACCCGCAGGTGAAGTCGCCGAACATCGACGCGCTGGCGAAGGCCGGCGTGCGGTTCGACCGGGCGTACTGCCAGTACCCGCTGTGCTGCCCGAGCCGTACGTCGATGCTCACCGGCCGCCTGCCCACCACCACCGGCGTGCTCCGCAACACGCAAGACTTCCGCAAGCTGAAGCCGGACATCGTGACGCTGCCCGAGCACTTCAAGGCGAACGGGTACGCTACCCTGCGGACGGGCAAGATCTTCCACGGCGGCCTCGACGACGACCAGTCGTGGACTGAAGGGTCGGAGAAGTCGGCCAAGCCGCGCGGCGCGGTGCCTGAGATCGACCCGCCGGCCCCGCCGCCGCCGGCCGACCGGGCGAACCCGGCCGACCGCATCGTCACGCTGAAGGGCGACGGTGAATCCCACATCGACCACAAGACGGCCGACCAAGCCATCAAGTTCCTCCAGCAGAACAAGGATAAACCGTTCTTCCTCGGGTGCGGGTTCCTGAAGCCGCACAGCCCGCCCACCGCCCCGGAGAAGTACTTCGACCTGTACGACGTGAGGAAGGTGAAACTGCCGGAGAACTTCGCCGCCAAGCCGACCGTGCCCGACGGCTTCCCCAAGCTGTGCCTCACCCCGAACGCCGACCTGTTCGTGAAGCGCGACGCCACCGAGGACGAGGCGAAGGAGATGACCCGCGCGTACTGGGCGAGCATCTCGTGGGTCGATTGGAACGTCGGCCGGGTGATCGCCGAACTGGACAAACTCGGCCTCCGCGAGAACACCGTCATCGTCTTCTGGGGCGACCACGGCTACCACCTCGGCGAGATGGGCAAGTGGGCCAAGCACGGCTCGCTGTTCGAGGTGGGCACCCGCGTGCCGCTCATCGTCGTGGCACCCGGCATGAAGGCGAACGGACAGGCCGCGCTCCCGCCCGTGCAGTCGATGGACATTTACCCGACGCTGTGCGAGCTGTGCGGGCTGAAGCTGCCGGCCAGTCTGCAAGGGCACAGTTTAAAGCCCTTGCTCGCCGACGTGACGGCGAAGTGGGATCACCCGGCGTACACCGTCGCCGGGCAGACGGCCGACAACTTGGGCGTGGCCGTGCGGACGGACAAGTACCGCTACGCCGAGTGGACTGGCGGGAAGAACGGGGCGATGCTGTTCGACGTGACGGCCGACCCGACCGAGCGTAAAAACCTGGCCGACGACCCGAAGTTGGCCGACGTGCGGAAGCAGTTGGCCGAACTGGCGAAGACCGCTGCGAAGTGACTGCCGTGCCGAAAGACGGAGCAACCACGATTCGACCGAATCCCAACCAGGAGCACAGAGTATGAACACCTGCACCCGCCGATCTGTCTTTGATTCGTGGTATTCGTGTTATTCGTGGTTCCTCCTTCTGCTTCTGTTCCCAGCGGTGGCAACAGCCGCCGACGAGAAGAAGAAGCCGAACGTGATCGTGTTCCTGTCCGACGACGTGGGGTACGGCGAGTACGGCTTCCAGGGGAACAAAGAGATCCCGACGCCGAACATCGACGGCATCGCCAAGAACGGGGTGCGGTTCACCAGCGGGTACGTGGCCGCGACGTACTGTAGCCCGTGCCGCGCCGGACTGCTCACCGGCCGCTACCCGACGCGGTTCGGGCACGAGTTCAACGGCGGCGGGGCGAAGGGCGAGACCAACAACTTCGGCCTGTCGGTGAAGGAGAAGACGATCGCCGACCGGCTGAAGGCGCTCGGGTACGCCACCGCGTGCGTGGGCAAGTGGCACCTGGGCGGGGGGGAGAAGTTCATCGCCACTTCCCGCGGGTTCGACGAGTTCTACGGCACCGTCGCCAACACCCCGTTCCTCAACCCGCCCAACTTCATCGACACCCGCGTGTCGAAGGACGTCACCCCGATCAAGGACGACACCTTCTACACCACCGACGCGTACGCCGCCCGCGCCGTGGACTGGATCGGCAAGCAGAAGGACAAGCCGTTCTTCCTGTACCTGCCGTTCAACGCCCAGCACGCCCCGCTGCAAGCGACCGAGAAATACCTGAAGCGGTTCCCGGAGATCAAGGACGAGAAGCGGAAGATCTTCGCCGCCATGATGAGCGCGATGGACGACGCGGTGGGCGCGGTGTTGAAGCAAGTGAAGGACATGGGCCAGGAGGAGAACACCATGGTGTTCTTCTTCAGCGACAACGGCGGGCCGACCAAGTCGACCACCTCCGGCAACGGCCCGCTCCGCGGGTTCAAGATGACGACGCTCGAAGGGGGCACGCGGGTGCCGTTCTGCATGCAGTGGAAAGGGCAGATCAAGCCGGGCACCACGTTCGACCACCCGATTCAGAACCTGGACATCCTGCCGACGGCGGTGGCGGCGGCCGGCGGCAAGGTGGACGCCGAGTGGAAACTCGACGGCGTGGACCTGATGCCATTCCTGAGCGGCAAGGAGAAGGCCCCGCCGCACGAGGTGCTGTACTGGCGGTTCGGCGAGCAGTGGGCCGTCCGCAAGGGCGACTGGAAGCTGTGCGTGAACAACATCGACGGGGTGAAGAAGGCGCCGGGCCTGTACAACGCGCGCCCGGCCAGCGTCATGGTCAAGGGCGACCGCGCGTATCTGATCAAGGCGGCCGAGACGATCGACGACGTGCTGCAGCGCGAGCGCGTCCCCGCGCACCTCGCCCTGGCGCCCGCTGCGGGGTCAGTCGGCGAGCATGGGCGGGACGTCGAACAGCTTCTTGCCGGGCGTGGTGCCGCGCGCGCCAAAGCCGATCACGTAGCCGGCGTTGGTTAGCACGTAGGCCTCGGTGCCCTCGACGGCGGGGGTCGAGGTCGTGCCGCGCGCCGTGCGGAGGAACCCGCGCAGCGCGCCGCTCTGCTGATCGGCGATGTACACGCCATCGTCGGACGCCGAGAACAACAGCTCACGCCCCAGCGCGATTGGCTCCG
>JANNQE010000649.1:0-6037 GCA_031441625.1 Planctomycetia bacterium | reverse complement strand
GGGGGGTTGTTGTCGGGGGGGTTGCTGCGCCGCACCATCTGGGGGGCCACCGCAATGCGTGGGTGGGGTGCCCGACACCCCGGCTTGATGGGGTGCCCCACCACTACCGTTTCAGCAGCGCCTTCATTGCCTTCACCGTGTCGGCGTGCTTCGGGTCGGCGGCCAGGTTGGTGTGCTCGTCGGCGTCAACAGTGTGATCGAACAACTGCGCCCCTTTTTCGCCACCCTGGCCCCACTCGGTATACCGGAACCGCTCGGTGCGGACGCTGTACCCCATCAGCGGCGGAATTTTCGGCCCGGTGTCGCCGGTGGCGGTTGGGGTGCCGCGGCTCACCTGCGTGATGGCCGGCTTGTCCCACTTGGCGGTCGGGTCGGCGAGCAGCGGCTTCAGGCTGGTGCCGTCGGTTTTGGCGGTCAGCCCGCACAGGTCGGCCAGGGTCGCGTGCAGGTCCACCAGTTCCACCGTGCGGCCGCACGCCTTGCCGTTGCCCTTCGCCCGCGGGTCGAAGATGACCATCGGCACGCGGGCCGAGTTCTCGAACAGGCTCATCTTCTGCCACAGGCCGTGTTCCCCCAGATGGTACCCGTGGTCGCTGATAAACACAACGATTGTGTTGTCCGAGAGCTTGTGTTTTTCCAGCGCGGCCAGCACCACCCCCACCTGCGCGTCCATGTGCGCGGTCGAAGCGAGGTACGCCTGGATCGCCTCCTTCCGTTGGGCGTCGGTCATGTCGTCCTGGTTCTTGTGCGCGCTGCCGAAGGCCGGGGCGGGGCCGGTCGCGCGGTGGCCGTCGGGCACTTTGGGAAGCACGATCTTGCCCGTCGGGTAGTCGGCGAAGTACCCCTTCGGGGCCACATACGGCGTGTGCGGGCGGAAGAAGCCACAGGCCAGGAAGAACGGCTTGGCCTTGTTCGCGTCCAGCAGCTTGACCGTTTCGGCGGCGATCAGGCCGTCGGTCATCTGCTCGTCCTTGCCCTCGCTCGCCAGCCAACTGAGCGTGCCGCCGAACCGCCCCGACCCCATGCCCTTCGGGTTCAGGGTGAAGATGCGGTCGGCCGCCTCGTCGTCCTTGTCGAACCCCTTCGGGTTCACCACCTGCTCCCAGCTCTTCGGGTCGTCCAGGCCGTCGGTGCCGATCTGCCCCGGCACGCCGTAGTGGTACAGCTTGCCCACGCGGGCGGTGGCGTACCCGGCCTTCTGGAACGTCTGCGGCAGGGACACGGCGTCGGGCACGTTCTTGCGGAACTGGGTGGCGTTCTCGTACACCTTCAGCGTGTCGGGCCGCAAGCCGGTGAGGAAGCTGGCCCGGCTGGGGTTGCACAGCGGGAACTGGCAGTACGCGCGGTCGAACCGCACGCCCTTCGCGGCCAGCGTGTCGATGTTCGGCGTCTTGGCTTTTCCGCCGTAGCAGCCGAGGGCGTTGTTGGTCAGGTCGTCGGACACGACGAGCAGCACGTTCGGCTTGTCGGCGGCCAGGAGCGTCGGGGCGAGCAGGCCGAGCAGGAGGGCGGAGAGGCGGCGAATCATGAGAGGGGTCCGGGACGGTTCCCCAGGGTTCACACCCTGGGTGCCAGTCGATTCGCGACACACACCTACCGCCCGGCCTTCGAGCGGCGGATCAGTTCGTCCACCACCGTGCCGAGGAGCAGGATCAGGCCGATCATCCACGGCTCCCACTCGGACGGGCAGCCGGTGAAGTTCATGAGGGTGTTCACCACCGGCAGGACGAGCGCGCCGAGCACCATGCCCACGGCCGTCCCCTCGCCCCCCTTCAGGCTCACACCGCCGAGGACGGCGGCGGTGATGGCGTACAGTTCGTAGCTCTGCCCCTCGCTGCTCGGCGACACCGACCCGGCGGACAGGAAGCGGACCAGCCCGGCCAGGGCGGCCAGCACGGAGCAGACGACGAACACCGCCACCTTGTGCTTCCACACGTTCACCCCGGCGTACCGGGCGGCCTGGTCGTTGTGCCCGATGGCGTACCAGTACCGGCCGAAGGCCGAGCGGTGCAGGAACACGGCCGCCACCGCCGCCAGCCCGAGCATGACGACGAACACGGCCGGGAAGCCGAGCCGCTCGTCCAGCCCGATGCCGGTCAGCCACAGGCGGAGGTGCTTGAGCGGCTCCCCGAACTCCGGCCACTTGCCCTGGACCGTCACCATGCCGGGGCTGCCGGGGCTGAGGGTGCGGGCCAATCCGCGGTACACGAACATGCCGCACAGGGTGACGAGGAACGCCTGCATCCGCATCTGGGTGACGAGCAGGCCGTGCAGCAGGCCGACGGCCGCCCCGCCGACGAGCACCGCCCCGGCCGCCAGGAGCGGGTGGACGTGGTACTCCATCAGCACGCCGAACAGCACCGCCGCCAGCCCGACCACCGACCCGACCGACAGGTCGATGCCGCCCGCCAGAATGAGCAGCCCGGCGCCGACGCACACGATGCCGTACTCGCCATGCCGGTTCAGCACCGAGAACACGTTCGACCGCGCGAACGCCGGGTTCTGCTTCATGCGAACGATGTCGCGCTCGAGCTTCGCCAACTCCTCCTGCAGTCTGGCCACCGCGTCCGTCTCGCCTTCCTCCGCGTTGAGCTTCTCGGCCAAGTCCGCCGTGAGTCTGAGGGTGCGCGTCTCGTACTGCTCGATCAGCTCGCCGTTCTCTTCGACCTTCTTCGCCCCGCTGTACCCCAGGGTGGCGATCAGCCCGCCGAGGAGGAGGACCACGCCGGCGATCCGTTGCAGGTTCCGCCGGCTGAGTTCGAACGAGTACGCCAGCACGCCGATGCCGACCGCGGCCAGCACGAACCAGACGGCCAACTGCGGTTCGGTCCACGGGCCGGGCAGGTGGTCGGCCGGGTCGCGGTAGGCCAGGGTGGCGAACCACGCCCCGGCGGCGACGGCGAACCCGCCGCCGACGGCCGCCCCGAATTTCACCTTCTCGTTCATCGCGCCCCCCATGGCGAGCGGGGGGCGTCAGCCCCCTGGTCACCAATCACACCAGCGGGCTGACGCCCGCCGCTCGCCAAGTCAGGACCCGCCCGTCGCCAGCCGCATGACCGCCTCTTCGTTCAGCCTCTCGCGTGGCAGTTCGCCGGCCAGCCGCCCCTCGTGCATGACCGCCACCCGGTCCGACACGCCGAGCAGCTCTTCCATGTCCGAGGTAATCATCCACACCGCCACGCCGCGGCCGGCCAGCTCGTCGATCAGCGTGTAGATCTCCGTCTTCGCCCCCACGTCCACCCCGCGGGTCGGCTCGTCCAGAATCAGCACCTTCGGCCCGCGGGCCAGCCACTTGCCGAGCACCACCTTCTGCTGGTTCCCGCCGCTCAGCAGCCCGACCGTCTGTGCGGCCGTCGGCGTCTTCACCCGCAGGGTGCGGATGCTGTCGGCGTGCATCGCCTCTTCGTCTCGTATGCGGACGATGCCGGCCGTACACAGCCGGCTCAGGTTGGGCAGGCTCAGGTTGAACCCGACGCTCTGTTCGAGCACCAGCCCGTTCCGCCGGCGGTCTTCGGGCAGCAGCAGGACGCCGGCCTTCACCGCGTCGCTCGGGCGGCGGACCCGCAGTGGTCCGCCGTTCAGCGTGACCGTCCCGCCGGTGATCGTGCGGATGCCGAAGATCGCTTCGCTCAACTCCGTGCGGCCGGCCCCGACCAGCCCGGCCATGCCGAGGACCTCGCCCGCCTTCAGGTCGAACGACACCGCGTGACCCGGTCCGCCGGCGTACCGCAGGTCGCGGACGCTCAGGACCGTCCGGCCGCCGCTCGCCCGGTGGGTGCGGGGGAAGTACGACTTCAAGTCGCGGCCGACCATCAGCCTCACGAGGTTGTCGTGGGTGATCTCAGACTTGCTCAGTTCGCCCACGTTCTTGCCGTCGCGGAGCACCACCGCCCGGTCGCAGCACCGCTTGATTTCCGCCAGCCGGTGCGAGATGTACATGACCGACACGCCGGCCGCCTTCAGGCCGTCGATCACCTCGTACAGCCGGTCGGTCTCTTTCTGGGTGAGGCTGCTGGTCGGCTCGTCCATGATGAGCAGCTTGGCGTCGAGGCCGAGCGCGCGGGCGATCTCGACGAGTTGCTTCTGACCGGGCGGCAGTTCACCGACGGTGCGGAACAGGTAGTCCGCCGGCAGCCCGACGCGCTCGAGCAGCTTGCCGCCGACGGCGGTGCAACTCTTCCGATCCAGCAGCTTGAGAGGCCCGCCGACGGTCGGCTCGCGGCCGAGGAACAGGTTGTCGAGCACCGACAGGTTTTCGGCCAGGTTCAGTTCCTGGTGAATCAGGCTGACGCCGGCCTTCATGGCCGCGAGCGGGGTGGGGAACCGCACCGGCACGCCGTTCAGCCGCACCTCGCCGCCGTCCGGCTGATACACCCCGGCGATCACCTTCATGAGCGTGGACTTGCCCGCGCCGTTCTCGCCGACGACGGCCAGCACCTCCCCGCGGTCGAGTCGGCACGACACGTCGTCGAGCGCCAGCACGCCGGGGAACTGCTTGCGGACGCCGACGGCTTCGAGCAGGGCGGACATGGGACAGACTTGTAGGGTGGGTCAAGCGGGCGTCAGCCCGCGATGACCCACGTTGAGGTGGGAATAGCGTGGGTCGTTCCGGGCGGAGCGCCCGTCGGACCCACCCTACGGGGGTCACTTCCCCTTCTTGGCCGAGTCGTAGGCGTCCTGCACCAGCTTGGCGTAGTCGCTCGCCTTCCGCTGCGTCACCTCGATCTCCTGCGTGCCGCCGCCGACGGTCACCGGCCGCTTGAGCGCCGCCCCGCCGTCCTTCGTCACCACGCTGAACGCCGTCGGCGTCTGCGGCAGGCCCTTCTTGTCCTTGCCGTCGATCACGTGCCGCAGCCACTTCACCGTCTCGTACCCGTAGTTGTAAGGGTCTTGCGACACGCTCCCCTCGATCTCCCCTTTGGCGATGCCGTCGAGCGTCACCAGGTCTTCGTCGAACCCGATGATCTTCACCTTGCCAGTCATCCCCTTGGTGCGGGCGGCCTCCAGGATCTTGGCCGGGTTGTAGGCGTATAACCCCACGTAGCACACGTTCGGGGTGCCCTTCAGTTGCTCCAGGGTGTCGCCGGCGTTGGCCGCCGCCTTGTCCTTCGCCCCGCCGTCGGTGATCGGCTGCTTGCGGTGCAGGGTGAAGCTGCCGTACTTCTCCTCGTACTGCCCCTTGGCCACGTCCGCCCGCACGTCCTTCCCGGCCAGCTCGCTCAGCACGCCGGCCACCCGCTTCACCCCGTTGTCCGAGTCGGTGCTGCCGATGAACAGGGCGAGCACCCCGCCGGTCGGCAGGGCCTGCTTCACCATCCGCCCGACCTCCTTGCCCGCCTCGAAGTTGTCCACGCCCACGTAGCACAGCCGGCCGCTCTCCGGGGCGTCGTTGTCCATAGTGATGAAGTTGTTCGCCGGCAGGTCCTGGGCGATGGCCTTCAGCCACGGCGTCTGCTCCTTCGGGTTGATGACGCTCACCGCCAGCCCCTTGATGCCCAGTTTGGTCAGGTCGTCCACCGTCTTCTTCTGCAAGTCCACGGTCATCTCGGCCGGCTGCTTGAACGTCACGTCCAGGTCGAAGTCCTGCGCGCCCTTCATCGCCCCGGCCTGGCAGATGTCCCAGAACGGGTCGGCCACGTTGGTGACGATGGCCACCTTCGACTTGCCGCCTTTGCCGGTGCCCCCGCCGCACGCCGGGATCGCCGCCAGCACCACGCCCGCCAGCACCACCGCCGCCGCCCGCAGAATGGACCGATTCACGACGCACCACCTTCGGCACGAGGAGAGAGTTCGAGTCGAACGGTCAGTTAATGCCGGCGACGGCGGGTTGTCAACGTGCAATGAGTGTCCGGGGATTGCGCCGGGTGAGCGTGGCGGGAGTTGTTGGGATCGGATGTGCCGTGTCGCCGCGAAGCGGCCGTCGTTTGTAGCCCAGGGCGGAAGCCCTGGGGAATGGGGCGGATGAGACCCCGCCCCGAAGGGGCCGGCGGTCGGATAACGCCGGCCCCTTCGGGGCGGAGGAATGTTGGGGCGACGC
>JANNQE010000648.1:0-4419 GCA_031441625.1 Planctomycetia bacterium | reverse complement strand
CCCCTGGTTCGACACAAGAACCAGGGGGCTGACGCCCCCCGCTCGCCAACAGCGGTTGCAACTCCCCCGCGAGGAACACCGACCCCGTCACGCACACCAAGTCGTCTTCGCCCGCGGCGGCGCGGGCGGTGAGCCACGCCTCGGCCGCGGTGCCGTACACCGCCCGCCGCTTGTGCGGGGCGAGGCCCGCCAGGATGTCGGCGAGCACTTCGGGCGGCACCCACCGCGGGTTGTGCCCGTACTTCGTCAGGTGGAAGTCGTCGAAGTAGCCGGCGAGCAGTGTCAGCATCTCCGCGTACTGCTTGTCGGACGACACGCCGAACACCACCGCCTTCCGCCCCTTCACCGGCAGGCAGGTGCTCAGCGTGTCGATGAGCGCTTCGACGGACGGCACGTTGTGCGCGGTGTCGAGAATCACCGCCGGCCGGGTCGAAACGAGTTCGATGCGGGCCGGCCAGCGGACGTTGGCCAACCCCGATACGATGGCACGATTCGAGATCGGCATCCCGGTCTTGCGGAGCTGTTCGAGGGTGGCGACGGCGACCGCCGCGTTCGCCCCCTGGTGCTTGCCGAGCAGGTTGAGCCGCAAGGGGGATCGTGGAGGAAGCGTCACCGTCCGACCCACCGGGTCGTAGTCGAACGTGAAATCCCGTCCGGCCTGGACCACCTTCGCCCCCACCTCGGCCGCCACCCGCTCGACCACCGCCCGCGGGCCGTCGGCCGTCACCCCGCACACCACCGGCACGCCCGGCTTGATGATGCCCGCCTTCTGATACGCGATGGCTTCGAGTGTGTTCCCCAGTTGGGCGGTGTGATCCAACCCGACGGACGTGACGACCGACACCAGCGGGGTGCAGACGTTGGTGCTGTCGAACCGCCCGCCGAGGCCGACTTCCACCACCGCCACGTCGCACCGGCGGTGGACGAAGTGCAGGAACCCAAGGGCGGTGCCGATTTCGAAGAACGTCGGCGACGGGCCGGACTTCTCCAGGTGCTCGATGACCGGTAGGAGTCGCGCCATGTGGGCGGCCAACTCGGTCCGCGTGATGGGCACGCCGTCCACCTGCGTCCGCTCTTCGACGTGAACCAGGTGCGGGGAGGTGAACAGCCCGACGCGGTAGCCCTCCGCCCGCAGCACCGCCGCGATCATGGCGGCGGTGGACCCCTTCCCTTTGGTGCCGGTGATGTGAACCGTGCGGACGCGGAGGTGCGGATCGCCCACCAGAGCCAACAGCGCCCGCATCCGCTCCAACTTCAGGTCGGCCACGGTCGCCGCCCGCACCTCGTAGTTGATGCGGGCGTACCAGAAGGCGATGGCGTCGTCGTAGGTCATGAAGCGCAGAACCGCGAACCGCGAGACTGGAAGGATAGGGAAATGCGGCCGGCCCGAATCGGGAAGCGCGATCACCACTGCCGCGGTGGGAGCGCCCACCCGCCTTCCGGCGGGTCGTCATCCTCCTCGCCGTCAAAGTCGTCGTCGGGATCGTCCGGGAGTTCGTCGTCCAGACCGGCGTCGATGGGGATGACGAAGTCGTACCCGCCAGGGCCGGCGGTCCGCTCCAGGGTGTCGATGACCCGACGCTGATTGGTGAGGCCGTCCCGCGGTCCGGCGATGTAGAACGGCTGACCGTCTTTGCCGAAGGTGAACTCGGTGCCGCAAGTGGTTTCGTCGATGCCGTCGAAGATCTTCACCGCCTGGGCGTAGTCCGGGTGCGGGGGCAGGCCGTACTTGGCGGCGAACGCCACCGATCCGAGGCACAGCTTCTTCGCCTCGGCGGGGGTGATGGGCACGGGCGGGCCACCATCACTGTAAACCATGCGGGCCATCGCCGCCGCCCCGCCGGCGTTCGTCTTCTCGAAGATCACGTTCTTCACGCCGAGGCACTTCAGATCGACCAGGAAGACGGCGAGCACGACGATCCCGTTCGGGAACTCGCGACTGACGAACAGGTTGGTGATGCCGTCCTCGTCCATGCGACTGTGGACGGTGCAGCGGGTGACGACCGACCCGTCGAGGGCGTTGAAGACGGCGAGCGGGGACAGCGACTTGAGGCGGGCGGCGGCCTTCTGCTTCTCCTTCGCCCGCTTGTTCCGCCGCTCCTTGGCCTTCTGCGCCTTCCGCGGGTCGCGTGCCATGACGGTGACTCCTGCAGTGGGGGATGGGTTGCGAGGGCAGGCCATCTTCGAACACAAACGTGGTGGGCTGTGGGGCTTCACGACCCTTCCGACCTGTTTTTGTCCGCTCACACCCCGAGGATGTACCGGGCGAAGATGTCTCTGTTCACCACCACGTTCGACGGCACAAAATAGGACGAGTGCGAATTCCCGACCGCAGCGATGTCCAGGAATTCTTCACTAACTCGGAAGTGGTGAGTGAGAGTCCCGCCGACTGTGTCGCCGACCGCCTGAACGTTGATCCACCGCTCGACGCAGGCCGGCTTGCGTCCGTCCCGGTTTTGCGGGCGAAGTCCCCTCAGCAGAATGGGGATCGACAAAGCCGCGCCAACGGTGAAGAACGTACGTACGAGAGGAGAGGCGAAGCCAGCGTCTTCCAGTTCCCGCAACCCTTCGTAGGCCACAACCGTACCCCAACCGTGAGCGATGAGGTCGAAAGGAGTGGCGGATTGAAGCAACGGGCGGATCACTCGTACCACCCGTTCGAGGATCTCCCGTCGCACTCCGTCGTTGACGAGGTACGGGATGAAGTCATGTGCCTCCCCAACTGCCACCCCGTCCGCCCCGCGGTCCCGTACCGCCGCCGTGAGTTGCCTGGCCAACTCTTTTTTCGCCGCCTCACCTGATTCGGGCCAGCCGCTCAACACATTGCCCCAAAACACTTCCAGCCGCCGTTCTTGACCCAGGATCGCGGTTCCGAACGTGTCCCCGACGTGTGGTTGGAGTGCCGTCCACCAATTCTGCGCGGAATCGAGTGGAGACCGCTGCAGATCGTGGACGAACACGAGCTTTCGCTCCCCGCGCGTACTGGTGTGAGCCGGTGTGAGCAACCCTGTGATGACCTGCCGAGCCCGATGAATTACGTCATCGGCCGTCGGGTTTTCGGTCCGTACAACGGGCAGGCTTTCCGACGGTAGGGCAACCCCCTCGTCCTTGCTCAACGGTGGATCCGGTACGAGGGTGCCGTCTCTCAAACCGGCGATGATGGCTTCCGCCGCCTCACGTACCCGGTCTCGTTTTCGGAACCACATCACTCTTCACCCCCGGATTGCCGAAGTGATACCCGAACGCCTGGGAGATCACCGCGGCGGCTTGTTCGGCCGTCGTCACGTTGTTCAGGGCCACTTCGAGCAGGCGCAGCGCCACGTTCTCTTTGCGAATCTTCATGGCGGAGGACATCAGCCGCCAGCACAACACGCCAGGGATGGCACCGGTCACTCCGACCCACGGGTCGCCCCGAACCGCGCCGATGACGATCACCGCCAAGCCGACCACCCCGCCGGCAATGAACCCGTACCAGCACAGGTTCTCCCACGCGGAGCTTTCTCGCCTGGCCTCGTTGATGACCGAACGTGGGGTACGTTTCCCGTGCGGTTCGGACGGATTCGTATTCGCCACGACCGCCCTCCGCTGTGGGTGGTATTGTACACCATCGCCGGCGACTTGCGCCAGTCGCTCGCCACGCTCAGGCTCCGGCGAAGAGGGTGGCGACGGGGACGGAGAAGCCGGGCAGCATGGGGCAGGTGAGGGCGTCGGCGTCGCGGAAGAGTTGCACCGACCCGTCGGCGTTGTGGGCGGCCACGGTTCGGGCCGTCGGGTCGAGCACCCACACCACCCGCACGCCGGCCGCGAAATACTCTTCGTTCTTGGCGGCGATCTCCGGCGACCAGTCGTTCGGGCTGCGCACTTCGACCACCAGTTCGGGGATCGTTTCCAGATACCCTTCCGCCGACCGCCGTACCGGGAGGGACGCGGCCAGGATGAACGCGGCGTCCACCCCGACCACCCGATCCGGGTTGCGACGGAGGACGATCCCGACCGAGGCGAGTGTTTCTCCGAGGCCGCGCGACTCCGCAGAGCGGGAAAGGGTGGCACACACCCTGGCTTGAGACACTGTGTGTTCGTCGGGGTGAGGCGAGTGGATGACCAGCCGGCCGTTGTCCAACTCATAGCGCACGCTCCCGGAAGGCAAGTAGTCCGGGAACACCGCCAGGTCAGACGCGGTGAGGAGGCGAACCGGGTGGTACAGGTTCACGCCGACTTCGTGATTAGAGTCGCTGCGCGATAAGCGGTAGGGCGGTGCGGGTGGAGTTCTCCCCTCCTGCGGGCGGGTCACCCGAACATGCGGTTGTGCAGTCCGGCCACGTTCTTCATCATCAGCGTGTGACCGCGACGGCGGTTCCGAGACCGCTCGCCCGCGATCCGCCAGATCTTCCTCTTCCCGATCCCGTGTTCGACCACGAT
>JANNQE010000647.1:0-12971 GCA_031441625.1 Planctomycetia bacterium | reverse complement strand
CGAACCGCGACCGCCATCGGGCTGTGGGCGATGAATCGCTCCAGAACGGCGTCCATCAACATCCGTGTCACCCCAAGAGCATCACACAACTACCCTCCCCATAGGCTATTGGGGAAGATGCCTGAGCGTGAAGAGGGATGCGTCCGGCGGCCTATCCCAGCAACTCCTTGATCGGCCTCGCGCCTTCGGGCGTCGCCCAGATGGGGCGGCTGCCGAGGAAGTGCTTGGCCCGGTGGTTGATGCCGAGAGTTTTGTACATCGTGGCGAACAGGTCGCCTTCGTTCACCGGGTTGTCTTGCACCTCGAAGCCGTCGCGGTTGCTGGCCCCGTAATGCTGGCCGCCCTTGATGCCGCCGCCGGCGAGGACGACGGTCCAGGCGCGGCCGAAGTGGTCACGGCCCGCCTGGAAGTTGATGGCGGGCGTGCGGCCGAACTCACTGGTCCAAACGACGAGCGTGTCGTTCAGCAGGCCGCGATCCTGGAGGTCTTGCAACAGAGACGCCCAGGTCGGGTCGAGCACTTGCAAGTTGGCCTTGTGGACCGGAAAGTTGTCGTTGTGGCTGTCGTAGCCCTGGTGACTCGCCTCGACGAAGGGGACGCCGGCTTCGACGAGCTTGAGTGCGGTGAAGCAGGCCCGGCCGAAGTTGCTGTCGCCGTAGCGACTCTTGGCTTTGTCCCACTCCGTCGTGACGTCGAAGGCCTTCCGCGCTTTCATGAGACGCAGTGTGCGGAGTTCGGAGGTGCGGTGCGCCGCGAACGGGTCGCCGGGGCGCTGCTCCGCGAACCGTTGTTCCATGAACTCGAGCAACTCGCCGCGACGGTCCTGGGTGTCGGGTGAGACGGACGGGTTGGCGAACCCCGGCAGCTTGCCGTCATCGGCCACGGCGAACGGTTCGAACTGTGGTCCCAAATACCCCGCGCCGTACAGTCCGCTGCCGGACCCGATCTTGACGAAGCTCGGCAGGTCGTTGTCCGGGTTCTCGCAGTACTTCGCGACCATCGCCCCGATCTCCGGATGCGGGAATCGCTGGCTCGACGGGTAGCACGTGTGCATGTGGTAGCCGCCGATGCCGTGGTCGACCGACGACGTCCGCATGCTGCGGATGACCCCCAGCTTGTCGGCGTGCTTGGCGATATTCGGCAGGTACTCACAGACCTGGATGCCGGTGACGTTGGTCTGAATCGGTCGAAACGGCCCGCCGGTGGGCCGCCCCGGCTTCATGTCGAAGGTGTCGGTCTGGCTGACGCCGCCTTCCATATAGAGCATGATGCAGCGCTTGCCGGCGCGCTTCGCCTCCGCCGCGAGAGACTGCGAATGCGTCAGAGCACCCCAGTTCGCGACGGCATAACCGCCGGCCGTGGTGAGCAACCCCTTCATCAGTGAGCGGCGGTTCAGGTGGTGCCCCGTGTTGCAGGCCGCCGCCTGCGAGCGAATCGTCATGGGGGGACTCCGGGTTCTCTAGCGGTTGAATCGAAACTCCGAACAGGACACCAGCACCCACATCGCGTCTTCCATTCGCTGCGCCGCGAGTTTGGCGTCCTTCGCGTCGGCGGTGAGGTACTTGACGAATCGGTCCTGTTCCTCGCTGGTCGGCGGTCGGCTCAACACCGACAGGAACATCCGCTCGACTTTCGTGCTCCAGTCCTCGGAATCGGTGAGCAACTTGTCGGACAGGTTGCCCTTGTTCGGCCGGCACAAGCCCCGGACCAGATCGCCGTTGTGCAGGAACAGGTGCTCCGTCAGACTCCCCTGAAACCGCCCCTGGCCGTCGGTGGGTTGCCCGAGGTACTGAAGCAACTGACTGCTCGGCTCGGCCTTCAACGCGGCTTCCACGCTCGCCCCCGTGGCCAGGTGCAGGGACGCGGTCAACTCTTCCACGCTCAGCGGGCGGATGCGTGCCCGTTCGTAGGACCTCGGCATCGCGTCCGTGACCGGGCCGAGGTCCGTCGCCTGATACGCCTCGCTGTTGACGACCTCCCGCACGAGCCATTTCAGATCGTACTTCCTCGCGACGAACGCCGTCTCGATGGCCTTGAGCAGTTCGGGGTGGCTCGGCGTGTTCCGCGAGTTGAAGTCGTCGACCGGGTGGACGAAACCCCGCCCCATGAACTGCGCCCAGACGCGGTTGGCCGTCGATTTCGTGAAATACGGGTTGTCCGTCGCGGTCATCCACTCGACGAACTTCTCGCGGCGGGAGAAGGCCGGTTTCGGTGGCAGTTCGCCCGCCTTCAACTTCGGCTCGACGTAGTCCTTCGGCGGTTCCGGCTCGGTTAATGTCGCGCCGTTGAGAAACTTGGGCTTGATGGGGATGGTCTGTTTCTTCTTGGTCTTCGGATCGATTTCTTCGGCCGCGAACAGTGCCTCGCCGACCGCCCTCTCGCCGACGAGGTACTGCTTGCCCTTCTGGTTCGTGACCTCGGGCTTGCCGGGCACTTCGACGGCCATCGTACGCACGAAGAAGCCGGCCATGCCGTGGTAGTCCTTCTGCGTCCACGGCTCGAACGGGTGGTCGTGGCACTTGGCGCACTGGATTTGCGTGGCGAGGAAGAACCGCGACACGGCGGTGACCATCTCGTCCGTGCCGCCGTACACAGCGAAAAAGAGCTGCGAGCCGTCTTCCTCCGCCCGGAGGATTTTCGCGGCGATGCGGTCGCAGGGTTCGTTCGCCTCGAACTGCTTGGCGAGCCACTGGCGGAACCGTTCGCGGTTCCGGTGACCGACAGTCCCTTCCACGAGTTTGGCACTGCGCCCCAGCATGGCCAGGTCCCAGACGTGGGACTGCTGCCGGGCGAACCGCGGGTCGGCGAGCAACTTGTCGATGAGCGTTTCGCGCTTCTTCGGGTCGGTGTCTTTGAGAAACGCCGACACCTCTTCGGCGGTGGGGATCATGCCGACCAGGTCGAGGTGGACACGCCGCAGGAACACGCTGTCCGAAGACCGAGCCGGTGCGGTGATCTTTTCCTTCGCCCACCCCGCCTTGATCTCGCGGTCGATGGCGTCGCGTAGCCGATCGTCACCGGCTTTCAAAGGGGCGAGGAACGTGGACGCGGTCAGAACGAGAAGTGCCATTCGGCAAGCGTTCATCTGCGGCTCCTGTGTCGCCCCGTGGTGGAAGTTAGCCGAACCACGAGCAATCCCGCTCAGAAACGTCTCGGAACCCGGCTACCGGCCGACGCGGGCGGGTCATGATCCCTCGAGCCGTTTGCGGGCGTCGGCTTCCGACTGGCGGGCGGCGTCCAGCGCCGCCTTGGCGTCCTCGGCGCGCTTCTTCGCGTTGCCCGCCTTCGCGGACTGTTGCCGCAATGGGTCGGTTTTCGTTTGAATCGCCTGAGCCGCTTTCTGAGCGTCGTCGGCTTTTTGCTTCGCCTCGTCCGCTTCCTGCTTTGCCTTGTCGCCGCCATTGTCCTTGAACCGTTTGGCCGCGTCGTCGGCCTTCTTCTTCAACTCGTCGGCCGACTTCTTTGCGTCGTTAAGCAGCTTGGTCGAATCGTCCAGTTCCTTCTTGAGCTGCGCCGCCTTCGGGGCCAGTTCCGCAGCGTCCTCCTCGGCGGTCGCGAGCGCCTCCTCCGCGTTCGCGACGGCGGTCTTCGCGGTTTCCCAAGCGGCCTTTGCACGCTCTCGCTCTTGCGCCGGGTCCGGGACGATACGGACTCCGGGCGCGGCCTTGCGGAACGCCGCGATCCCGTCGGCGGTGACTTTGGTGTCGGCAACGAACAGCCGCGCGAGCTTCGGTAGCGTCTTCAGTTGGGCGACGCCGGCGTCGGTCACCGCCGTGCCGAACAGGTTCAGGTACTCGAGTTCCTTCAGCCCGGTGAGGTGCTTCAACCCGGCGTCGGTGATCGCAGTCTTCTCCAGGAACAGCCGCGTCAGTTTGGCGAGCTTGCCGACGTGCGCCAGACCCGCGTCCGTAACGGCCGTCTCCTTGAGCCGCAGCACAGCGACCGCCTTCAATGACAACAGGTATTGCAGGTGGTCGTCGGCGATGACGGCACCGTTGTGGTGGAAGTCCACCTCCAGCGCGTCGCCGCCGGCCTTCCGCACGACCCCGCCGAGCGCCTCGATCCGCGCGACCGCCTCGGCCTCGGTCGAGACGGCCTGATACGGAGGCGGGTCGGCCGCGAGCGCCGCCGCGCCGGGCAAAGCGAGCAGGAGCAACGCAAGGACAGCGCGGGTCATGCCAGGATCTCCGTGATCGGCTTGGCCGTCTTGTCCGCCAGCGGCATCGGGCGGTTGCCGGCGGCGGTGAACTCTTGGTGGATGTCGATGCCCAGCGCGAGGCAGAGGGTGGCGATGTAGTCCGGCGCGCTGATCGGCCGCTCGGTCACGGTGCCGCCCGCGTTCTTGCCGGTCTCGCTCGTCTTGCCGATCACCTGCCCGGTCTTGAGGCCGCCACCGGCCCACGCGGTGCTCCATGCGTTGCAGTGGTGCCCGCCGCCGTCGCCGGGGCTGCGGCCGAACTCGCCCATCCACACCACCAGCGTGTCGTCGAGCATGCCGCGCTGCTTCAGGTCGCGGATCAGGGCCGACATGCCGGCGTCCATCCACGGCGCGCGGGCGGTGATCCGCTTGGCCGCGCCCTCGTGGTCGTCCCACCCGCGGTGGAACACCTCGACGAACGACACCCCGGCCTCCACCAGTCGGCGGGCCAGCAGGCACGACTGCCCGAACTTGTGCGCCCCGTACTCCTCCCGAACCTTCTTCGGCTCCTGCTCGAGGTCGAACGCCTTCGCCCGCTTCGACCGCATCAGTCGTACGGCCCGGTCGAACGCGGCCTGCTTCGCGCCCACGGCCGGGAGCGGGTACTCCGCCGCGAACCGCCCCTCGGCGGACCCGAGCAGTTCGAGCCGGTCGGCCAGGTCGCTGCCGGACTCCTTCAGGTTCTCCAGCCCCTGGTACGGGTCGTGGACGGCGAGCGGGGAGTGCTGCGGCCCGAGGTAGGCAGGTACCGAGCGGTAGAACCGGCCGCCGTTCACCTTGTCCGAACCGGCGTCGATGGTGACGAACGCGGGCAGGTCGTCGTTCGGCAGGCCGAGTTGCGACGACGCGATGCACCCGACCGCCGGGTGCTCGAACGCGCTGGCCCGCCGGTACCCGGTGTGCAGGTAGTATTTCGCGTCGTAGTGGTCGTTGACGTCCGTCTTCATCGACCGGAGCAGCACCAGGTCGTCCATGCACTGCGCGAGTTGCGGCAACTGCTCGACGATCTGGATGCCGGGCACCGTCGTCTTGGCGGCCCGGAACTCGCCGTTCGGCTTGGGGTCGAACGTGTGCTGCTGCGACGGCCCGCCGTCCATCCACAGCAGGATGCACGACTTGCCGCGCGGCTTCTTGAGCGCCGGGGCCGCCGCCGCGAGCGACTCGAACCACGGGACCGACACGCCGGACAGCAGCCCGGCGGCGGAGAGTTTGAGCAAGTCGCGCCGGTGAACGAGCGGTCGGGGCACGGGATTCTCCTGCGAGACGTTCGGGGGCGGTTAGCGGACCAACAGAAATTCGGTACGGTTCACCAGCATCCACAGGATGCCGTTGTACCCCTTCGCCGGGTCGGCCGCCTTCTTCAGGTAGCGGTCGGCGTCGGCCTTCTCGCCCGCCGTCGGGCGGCGGGACAGGGTGGAGAGGTACAGCCACTCGACCACCGCGTCCGAGTCCGGCGCGGGTTTGGCCTTCAGCCTCGCGTCGAGCGCCTTGCTCCCGGCGAGCAGCCGCGGGTGGTTGATCATCGCCAGCATCTGGGGGATGCCGTGGGTGAAGTCGGTCGCGTCCTCCTTGTTCGTGCCGAAGCGGCGGAGGAACTCGAGGTACGGGTCGGCGACGGGGGCGCTCTCGCCGCTGGCGTTGCCGTCCTTCGGGTCGATCGCTCGGAGGTCGAGCTTCGGGTCGCCGTACGCCAGCTTGAGCGAGTCGAACAGCACGTCGGCGGTCATCACCCGCAGCGGGACGCGGCCGAAGTTCGCCGTCAGCGCCGACACGGTCGGCTCGTCGGTGCCGGGCGGGACGCGGCTGGTCCGCTGGTACGCCTCCGAGTTGCACACGCAGCGGATGAGGTGCTTCACGTCGAAGCCGGAGGCGGCGAACTCGTTCGCGAGGAGTTTCATCAGGCCGGGGTGCGTGGGCGGGTTCAGCTCGCGGAAGTCGTCCACCGGGTTCACGATGCCGCGGGAGAAGAGGTAGAACCAGAGGCGGTTGGCGAACGCGCGGGCGAAGTACGGGTTGTCCTTCGCGGTCAGCCACTCCGCGAGTGCGGGCCGCAGCGCGTCGCCCGTCGCGGCCGGGCTTTTCCCGCCCAGGAAGGCCGCGGGCACGCTGGTGCCCACGTTCTTGAACGCGGACTTGGGGATGGCGACCTCCGGCTTGCCGCCGCGGATCTCGCTCACCTTGTTGAAGTCGCCGCTGGTCTTGGCGAAGAACGCAGCCAGCGCCCAGTGCTCCCGCTGCGACCACGCCCGGTACGGGTCGTCGTGGCACTCGGCGCACTGGAGTTGCACCCCCAGGAACAGCGCGGCGGTCGCGCGGGCCGACCCGGCCGGGGTCGCCTTCCCGCCCTCGCCGGAAAGCGCGAAGAAGATCACTTGCGGCTTCGCCTTGATGTCCCCCTCGACGGTCAGCACGTCGCGGGCGATCGCGTCCCACGGATCGCCGGCCGCGAACCGCGTGCCCAGCCACTTGCCGAGGTTCTGCGCCTCGGCGTGCGGCTGCTTTCCGCCGTTCGCGTCAGATGGCAGTTCCGGCGGGCAGATCCAGTCCCGCCACGTCCGTCCGAGCTGTTCCCCGTACTGCGGCGTTGCCAGCAGGGTGTCGATGAGCTTCGCCCGCTTGTCGGCGTCTTTCGAGTCGAGGAACGCCGCAGCCTGTTCGGCGGTCGGCACGCGGCCAGTCAGGTCGAGGTACGCCCGGCGCAGGAACTCGGCGTCGTCGCTCCGCCCGGCAGGTTTCAGCTTCGCTGCCGCAAGGCTCGCGTCGAGGTGCTTGTCGATGGTCGTCGCCACGTCCTTCGGGTCGTGCTTCCTGCCGGCGGTCAGCAGCGGGTCGGCGTCCTTCTGCCGCTGCGCGACGGTCGGCATCCCGGCGGCGATCCAGCCCTTGATCGCCGCCTTCTCGCCGACGGTCAGTTTCTTGTCGTTCGGCGGCATCTCGTCCGATTCGATCCGCCTCCACATCTCGCTAGCGGCCGCGTCGCGGGATTTCAGCGCGGGGCCAGACTCGCCCCCCTTGAGCATCGCCGGAACGGTTCGGAGATCCAGCCCGCCCTTCTGCCGCAACCCGCCGTGACACCCGAGGCACTGTTTGGCGAGCACCGGCAGCACGTCGCGCTCGAGGAGCGGGTCGTCCGCACGAAGGGCGGGCACCGGCAGAAGGGCGAGGGACAGCACGAGGCTGACGAATTTGGGCGGTGGCATGGAACGACTCGGCGGTTCGAGTGGCGGTGGGGCGGGTGCGTCCTGGCGGGTCCAAACTCGGCAGAGTGCAAGCATGAATCCCGCCCCCGTTTGATTCAGACAGCAATCCGTTCAGGGGCATCGAGCGCTGGGCCGGAGAGGCTTTGGAAGTAGACCCGCATCCGCTCTCCAATGTCCGTCGGATACTGGGCCTGAAACTGGAACGCCATCCGCAGCCTCGGAGTCGGTGGTCCGCGTAGGCCACGCCTCAGCTACGCGACCACAACCGAACGCGTGGGGCGACACTGTTGATGCGCCGTTCCTTCCTCTACTTTCCTCTCCTCGGCGCGACGCACGGGATCACCCCTTGACCCGCCCGCGCAGGGTCATGTGAATGTGGTTCTTGCCGGCCGTCTGCCAGTCGAGCAGCACCGCGCCCGCACCGATCTTCCAGTGGTAGTTGCCGCCGTCCTTGTGCGACTTGGTGGCGTCGCCCCAGATGGCGATGCGGAGCGCGCCCACGCCGCCCTCCTTCTGGATCAGCGCCTCCATCACCTTGCGGCGATCGGCGGAGAACACCTCCAGCCGCTTCTCCACCAGCTTCTCCGCCAGCTTCCGCGGCTTCTCGCTCAGGTCGCCGATCTTGACGGCGTCCTTGGCGATGGCCGCGCCCGACCCCGAACCGCCCGTGCCCTTGACGGCCTTGGCGTCGTCGGCCGACAGCACCCCGTACAACTCCAGCAGGATCTTCTCCTCCTCGTCCCACAGGTCCGTCACCGGGTTGCCGCCCAGCAGGATGGGGCCGAACTCGTCGGGCTTGTCCTCGCCGAACTCGATGTGGACGAGGGTCAGGTGGTGCTGGGCGAACCGCCACGAGAACCGCCCCTTCTCGGTCGGCTCGCCGAAGAAGGTGACGTACCGCTGCCCGTCGCCGTCCTGCTTGGCGATCTCCAGGCACCGCTTCGCGCCGTACTCCGAGCAGGTGGCCTTCACCACGTCGGCGACCATCGCCTTCTGTTCGGCGGTCAGCTTGTCGAACGAGACGCCGGGCCGCTTGCCGGCGGGGAAGGTTTCGGTGTAGCGGTCCTTGTCGTCGATCTTCTGAACCGCGTCCTTCTTCTGCTCGTCGCTCAGGCTCTTGTACAGCTTGAGGATGGCGGCCCGCGCCTTGGCGTCGGGCGACTCTTCCTTCTGGGCCTGGGCCAGCATGGCGATGACGCCCAGGAGCAGGACACAGACCAGACCGAGTAACTTTCTCATGGCGTGTACCACTCGTTGAGGAAATTCAGAACGCGGCCGACACCGGATTGCCCTTCACGGGGAACAGGGGCCGGCCGGTTTGGTCGACCACCTCGGTCTCGGGACCGACGCCCAGCGCCTTGTCCATCGTCGCGAACAGGTCGGTCACGCGCACGGGGTTGATGTGGTCAGCGAACCACCGGGAGCATTCGACTTGGTGCGGCATGGAGTGGTCCACCGGCGGGGAGTTCGGACACGCGGATCACGTCGGCAGTCCAATCAGTTCGTTCACCGGGTCCCGATCGTCGAGGAAGGATTTCAGCGGCAGGCTGGGCTGAGGAAGGGCTGAGACGGTTCGATTCCCAATCCTCCAACGTCATCAGCATCGGAGTGTCCAGACCGGCGTGTATTACAGCAGTTCGCGGATCGGCTCAGTTTCTTCGAGGAGGTACTGCGGACGGTTATTCGGATCCATGATCGTCGTCTTGCTCGGATCGATTCCGAGGTGTCGGTACAGCGCGGCGAACATCTGCTGGTAGTGGATCGGGCGATCTTTGGGCCGTTCCCCGTTCTTCGTCGTGCTGCCGATCACCTGACCCACTTTCAGGCCACCGCCGAACAGCAGAGCGGAGGCGGCTGGCGCGTAGTGGTCGCGGCCCGCCTTGTCGTTGATGCGCGGCGTGCGGCCGAACTCGCCCCAGACGAGCACGAGGACATCGTCCAGCATCCCCCGCGTTTCGAGGTCGTCGAAAAAGGCACTCAGGCCCAGGTCGAAGGACGGCAACAACTCGTGCCGCAGTGCATTGAAGTTGTCCTGGTGGGTGTCCCACCGCCGTTCGCCCTCTTCCTCCCAGGTCACGTTGACGCAGCGCGCGCCGCACTCGATCAGCCGTCGCGCCATGAGCAACCGGGCGTTCTGGAGTCCGAGTGTTTTTTTCGATTTCGGACTCTTCCCGAAGCCGATTCCGTACCGATCCCGCACCTTCGACGACTCACTCTGGAAGTCCAGTGCCTGAGCGAACTCGCGCGAGGTGACGAACTGAATGGCCCGTTCGGTATGGACGTCCATGGCCGCCAGGCTGCCGCCGGCATCGATGTCGCGGGAAAGGGTGTCGAATCCGGACAACAGCTTGAGTCGATCCGGGGTGATGTTGCGGGCCTTGAGGTTCGCCCGTCCCGCCTCGCTGTCCGGCGTGTAGCAGTCGTAGGTCGCGCCGAGATACCCCGCCGAGCGGGAGTACGCCTGCTCGCTCGGGTTGTAGCCGGAGATCATGGCGACCGACGTCGGCACGTTCCCGTTGGTCGGGCCTTGCAGTTTGGCCACGACCGACCCGATGTTCGGTCGACCGCCGATGTTCTTGAGACTGCCGGGAGGATACCCCGTCGCGCACATCGCCCCGTCGTGCGAGTCGACCGTCCCGGTCAGCGAGCGGATCAGCGCCATGCGGTCCATCCGCTCGGCGATCTTGGGCATGTACTCGCAGATTTGCAGGCCCGGCACCTTCGTTGCAATTGGTTTGAATTCCCCGCGGAACTCCGCCGGGGCGTCCGGCTTCATGTCGAACGTGTCCAGATGGGACGCGCCGCCGGCCAGCCAGACGTTGACGATCGACCGCTTGCGGTACTTGGAATCGAGCGAGGAGCGGTCGTCGGCCCGCAAGAAGTCGGCGAAGGAGAGGCCGCAAAACGACGCGGCCCCCATCTGGAAGAGGTGGCGTCGACTCAGGGCGATGGGGGCGATACGAGCCATGATTGGTCCGAGGCGTGTGGTGGGGAATGCGATCTGCTGGTTGAGGCGGGTGGGGACACTATACGCGGGATTCCGTCCGTCCGGCGGGTCGATTCTCGGTCGGGCGAGCTACACCAGTTCGCGAATCGGGTCACCGAACGGCAGGATCGGGATCGGCCGTTTCTCCTGGTCGTACAGGTGGGTGTGCGGGTCGACGCCCAGGTGCTTGTACACCGTCGCCCACAGGTCGTTCGGGGTCAGGCGGTTCTCGTGCGGGTGCGTGCCCAGCTTGTCGGTCGAGCCGACCACCTGCCCCATTTTCAGGCCCCCGCCGGAGACCAGCACCGACATCGACTGCGGCCAGTGCTCGCGGCCGGTCCGCATCCCCTTCGCCCCGCCGTCCGCCTTGCTGATTTTCGGCGAGCGGCCGAACTCGCCCGTCACCACCAGCAGCACCTTCTTGGTGAGTCCGCGGTCGTGGAGGTCTTCGACGAGCGCCGTGATGACCTTGTCGTACACCGGCAGGCGGAGCTTCATGTCGGCGAAGTTGTCGTGGTTGACCGCGTGCGTGTCCCAGTTGTAGAAGCACCCGTTGATGTGCGGGTTCTCCATCACCACCGTGACGAAGCTGCACCCGGCCTCGACCAGCCGCCGGGCCATCAGTGCCCGCTGGCCCCACGCGGTCATCCCGTACCGCTCGCGCACCTTCTCCGACTCCTTCGACAGGTCGAACGCGGTCCGCGCCTGCGTGCTCGTCAGCATGTCGAAGGCCCGCTCGTAGTGCCCGTCCATCGCCTTCATCGCCGGGTTCGTGTCGGCCTCGCGGCGGACGCCCTCGATCCCGCGGAGCAAGGTGAAGCGGTCGTCGAGCCGCCGGGCCATCTCCTCGGAGACGCCGATGTTCTTGACCTGGAATTTGGTGCTGCTCGGGTCGCCGTCCACGATGAACGGCGCGTACCCCCGCCCCAGGTACGCGGCCCCCTGGGCGTAGGTGTCCACCCCGGCCCGGCCGCCGTCCACCAGCGAGACGCAATTCGGCAGGCCGAGTTTCAGTTGCTCCCGCACCTTCGCGACGATGGTGCAGACGGCCGGCGAGTCGTTCACCGTCTCGGTCGGCGTGTTCGGAATTCGCCCGGTCATCACCCGCTTGGACCCGCCCCCGTGGTCGTTGAACGTGTGCGCGATGCTGCGGATCACGGTGTACTTGTCCGCACACTTGGCGTGCAGCGGCATGTGCTCGCACACGTCCAGGCCCGGGACGTTCGTCATGATCGGCCGGAACGGCCCGCGGTACTCCTCGGGCGCGTCCGGCTTCATGTCGTACATGTCCAGGTGCGGCGGCCCGCCTGCCAGCCACACGAAGATGACCGACGTGTCCGGGGCGGCGTTCGCCTTCCCCTCGGCCGCCCGCAGGCGCATCACTTCGGCGAGGCTCAGCCCGACGACGCCGAGCGTGCCAGCCGTGAGGAACGACCGACGGGACACCGGCCCGGCACAGTGGGTGGGGTTCATCGGCGAATCTCCGGTCGGAAAGGAGCCTGTTGCGGGATCACGGCAAGTCCCCCGGTGATACCGGGTAGATGATGGAGGGCGGGTTACGAGGGTGCGCTCCCTCAGTTCACTCCACAGGTTTCACCCGCAGTTTGCGGAAGGAGACGACGCTCTCCGGGTCGTGGCTCTGGATCGCAAACGTCCCGCTCGAAAGGGAGAGGCCGCTCTTCGCGTTGACCGGCAGTTCCACGTCGTGCGTGGTCTCGCCGTTCACCTTCAACACGACCTTGCTCCCGCGGACCGCGAGGTGGCACTCGAACCACTCGTCGTCCTTGACGAGCACCTTGTCCAGCGGCTTGGTCGGGTAGATGGCTCCGGTCCGGTACTTCTTGTCGCTCCCGGTGTTGTTGATCTGAAACTCGAACCCCTTGGCCGGGATCCCTTTCGCCTGATACTCGGTGTGAAAGAAGATGCCGGAGTTCCCCTTCGGAGACGTCTTCACCTCGGCCTTCAGTTCGAAGTTCTTGAAGTTCGCCTTCTGAATTGGACCGGCGTAGTACAGGTGGGTCAGCTTCGACGGCCCCGCCACGATCAGTCCGTCTTCCACCTTGAAGGCCTTCGGGTCTTCGGCGGCTTTCCAGTCGTCGAGGCCCTTGCCGTCGAACAGGTCGTACCAGCCGTCCTTATCGGGGGCCGGTTCCGCCGCACGGAGGGCAGGCCCGTTGAACCCGGCCGTCAGCAGCCCAGTGAGGCCGAGCACACCAATTGCGAAGAACGACCGCCGGGACACCGGCCCGGTACGGGGTGCCACTTTCATCTTCGGATCTCCTTCAGAGTCGTGAGGTGCGAGTCGGCGGGTTCGACCGTTCCCAACTACACGAGTTCGGTGATCTTCTCACGATCGTCGAGGAGGCACATCGGCCGGCCGTTGATGCCCGGAAGGGTCGTCGCCGGATCGATCCCGAGCACGTCCTGATACAGGGTGGCCAGCATATTCGAGACTTCTCGCTGGACGCGACAGGTACTTGGCCTCGGTCGGGCATAGGTTTACGTCGAGAACCCGATCGGCAGCCTGGAAACACCAGGAGTTCGTCGGCGTTGAACGCGACCTCGGTCCCAGGTGCCGGAAGACAGG
>JANNQE010000646.1:0-6013 GCA_031441625.1 Planctomycetia bacterium | reverse complement strand
CCGTCGCCCCGGCCCACTCGCCCGCGGCCGGGCTGTCCGCCGTGCTGTCGAACGTCGCCCTGGTGAATGCCGCCGTCGCGACCTGCGGCGGTGTCGAGCCGGCGAGACAGGTGGCCGAGGCGGTCCGGGCGTGCGGCGGGCTGGAAGCGTTCGCCCAGTACCTCGACCTCGTCGCCGGCATCCGCACGGCTGAGTCCCAAGCTGGGAACTGAAGCCCTCACCCGCCCGCGAGCAGGATCACTATCTGAAGTTCACCCGGGTGACGTTGGGGGCTGATGACATGCTTCCCGACCGCGTCCACGGTGATACTCTCCACCCCGCTCCCAGGGTGGGTGCGGCAGTGCGGACAACGGGATGCGATCGCGATGGGACACCGGGGGCGACTCCAGTGGACTTCGGGGCCACGGACGAAGGCGTGTGGCCCGCTCGAACCCCATCGGGAACGGGCGTACGCCGCGGCCGGCCACAGGGGCCGCTCTGCCGCGGAAGAAGGGGCGGTCAGCAGCGACACCGATACGCGACCGGTTGACGTCGGGTCCGGGAGCCGTTGCGGGCCGGCGTTCAGCCCGTGCTCCTTCTCGTACTCGCGGCCGAGTTCGGCCAGGTGGTGGATCCGCTTGCCACCGAGACGGTCCCGTGCTGAGCATGCCAGCCGCGTCCACGCGAGAAGAATGAGGGTACTTCCCACCACCTGGACCGACATGGCGTCCTTCGACCTGAACCTGCACACCCGCGCCTCACTGATTGTGGACGGCGAGCCGAGCGAATTCATCACCCGCCACCATGGCGAGGTGATGTGCATCGACGACACCACCGGGGGCGAGACCGTTGTCGGGCGGGTCCACGCGTGCCGCCTGCACGCCGGGCTGGCGCTGGAACACGGCGAGTCCCTGTTCGACGTGTGCGACAGCCACTCTGATGAGATGCACGTCCTGCATACACTGCTCTTCCAGCCGGAGAAGTACGAACTGAAGACCTCGCTGGTGGAGCGGTTCGACGCCTACGATTACGACCTGCTCGTCCTCGACTCCATCGTCCTCGACCCGAAGTGGCGGAAGCTCAAGCTCGGCCTGCTCGTCGCGCGGAAGTTGATCGACATCCTCGGTGGTGGGTACGGGCTGGTCGTATCGCACATCGCCCCGCTGCGGCGCGAGGCCCACAAGTCGCTCAACGTGCCCGCCGAATGGATACCCGCCCCCAGGACGGAGGAGGGGAGGAAAGCGGCACCCGCGCGTCTCCGCGGCCACTTCCGGCAGATGGGGTTCGAGCGGGTGGGGCGCTCCCCGTACTATGCCATGTCCACCACGCAGGTGACGCCGAGCAGCGAGGAGTTGCTGAAGCCGCGGGTCGTAGAGGAGTGAGTTCTCCCGCGGGCGGATCGGTACCATAGCCGTTTCGCGCGGAGAGGTGTCATGAAGATCGACGGGGTGTCTCAGACCACCGGGGACGACCGGGTGGTGGTCATTGAGGCGGCGGGTGCCGACGTGTCGGTGGCGGTCACTGACCGCTCCGGGGCCATCCTGATGGGCAAGGCGGTGGTGCCGTCGGGCGAGTTATTCACGGCTCTCAGCGACAAGCCGCCGGGGGCTCAGGTGGTGGCCGAAGGACTGACGGTGGAGGTGCGGCGGAACGAGGTGTGGCTGGTGGTGGGTGGGGCGGATGCCGCCGTCGGGCTGGATGACCTGATGGACGCGGTGGGGTCAGTCGCCGAGTGAACCGAACAGGACCGCCACGGAGGTTGGCAATGACCGAGGACCGGTGGCGGGCGTGTACCAACCCGCGGGCGATCCACGACTACCACCGCTTCAAGAAGGACCCGCGGCGGTTCCGCCTGCTGAGGTGGCGTGCTTGAGGATGGCCCTCCCGCCCGACCAACTCGTCACGCACGTGCTCCATGTGGTTGAGAGCTACGCCGACGGGATCGCCAGCCGGGCCGACTTCCTCGCCGTCCGCAAACAGGTCCGGCAGGCACTGAAGGGCAAGCACCGGCACGCCGACCTGCTCCGCCGCGCGACCGACGACGCGATGGAGGGCCTCTCGGCGGCCATCGAGATCGGCCGGGGGAAGTACGGCAAGGGTGGCAAGGCGGTCGAGTGCGGGCTGATCCGCTGCATCTTCGGCAACCCGTACCGCCCGACGACCTTCGACCCGAAGTGGCTCTCCGCTACGGTCCTCACACTCGCCGGCGGCATCGAAGCGGAGCGGGCGTTCGACCGCATGCCCATCCTGGCCGACGCGCTCGAGGAGGCCGGGTGCGACGAGGCAGAAGTTCTCTCGCATTGCCGGGGCACTGACCGACACGCCCGCGGCTGCTGGGTTGTGGATGCGCTTCTCAAGGGGGAGTGAACCCGGTCAGCGGTTCGGCCACTTCCAACCGCTGGATCACGTCGCCCTCCACGACGACATTCACGTAGAAGTCAAGCCCGCACGCCGGGCACTCGCAGTGGCCGTCCCCGACCGCGTTCCCGCCGCAAGGTCGTTCGGACGGCATGTCCGGGTCATTCCACGGGTAGGGGTCGCCGACCCGCAGGGTGAGCATCTGGTGCATCCACCCGAGCCGGGTCTCCACCTCGGCGTCGATCTGATGGCCGCACTGCGGGCACGTCATCTCGTCGCGGACGATGTTGAACAGGCCCATGGCTCCCTCACGCTGGCATCGCTACGACTCGTCCGATTCCGGGCTCAGCGGTTCGCCACCGCACCGGCAGTGGTCGTCCGGATCGGCCGAGAAGCTATGCGGCCCCCACCCCTCCGGCATGTGAGCCGGGCAGGTGAAATGCTCAAACACGGTCTCCAAATGATGCCGTGAAGAAGGGTGGGCGCACACGCCCCAGTCGGTGTTCAGCGGGGCGAAGAACCCGCACCCGCCGCACTGCTCCCCGCGGGCGTGCCGATCCCGGCAGTCCGGCTCGTCCGGCCAGCCCGTTTGGTAGAGCTGTTCGGAGCGAGGGTCGGACCAGCCGTTGGTCGCGATCCGGTTCGCCATCGGTGGATCTCCCTGACGCGGTGATCTTACTCGGCAGGCGGAGACACGAAACGCCCTGTCGGTTTCCCATCGGGCGTTCTCGTTCAGTCACGCCAACAGACGCGACCAGTTGCACAGCTCGTTCCCAGCACCTTGCGTTGCGGCGTTTCGGCGGGACAGACCTTCAGGGCCACCCGAAGCGCGACGCGGTGGTCGTCGAGGGAGACGCGGCTGGCCGCCTGCTGCTCGAGGAGCAGTTGGAGGGTGCCCTCGGTCAGCCCGTGGGGGGCGGCGTGGGCGATCCGCTCGAACGTGCGGAAGTCCACGTCCAGTTCGGGGCCGTCGTCCCCGAACGCTCGCCGGGAGACGATCTTGGCCCACGGCTTGGCCAGGTCGTGACGCTGTCGCAGTTCGTTGGACGTGAATGCGTGCGTCGCCATCCTGAGCCTCCACCGGAAGTTGCGACACGGGCGACGACAGGTTTTCCTATCCCACCACAACACGCACGCAAGACCCCGCGCAAACCGTGAACTGACCTCTTGCGGTTGTAACATCCTGGGGGAACCCGTCTGGACGCCGCCCGGCGGCAGAGTTGCCGTTCACCGACTCCACCCCGCAAGGTCAGGACAGCCTGTTCGCCCGCCCTCAGGTGCATGTACTGCTCGGGGTACCCTGGAGTGTGCGAGAGTCGGCGACCATCTGAATCGAGGTGGGTCAGGCTCACCACTCGACCATAGCCACGCTCGATCATTCGCCGGTTCGACGCTTGACACCGGCGGCCGCTGCCGTCACCCTCTCACTCGTACACCGCGAGTGCGCCCCGTGAACGCCGATGACCTCAAGCTGACCGTGCTGCTGCCCGCCTCGGCCCACCCGTCGGCTTCCGCCCGGAGCATCGGCGAACGGCGATGGATCGGGAAGTGTTCGGTCATCCGGAGTGGCAGCGAAAACTCGCCGCGGTGGTCGGTCGTGGTCGTGGCGATCGGCGGCGCGTTGTTGTCGTGGTCGGGCATCGTCACCGCCGCGCCGGACAGAGGTCTCCCGTCCGGCGTGACAACTCGTCCTGAAATCGTCCCCACCCCAGTCAGCTCGGTCGTGGGATTCATCCCTCCCCCTGCTCGGCTGTGTCCCAGAACTCCACCCCGTTGCGTCATGCTGGCGAGTGGCGAAGGCTTGGGTGCGGCACTGCGCTCGGCATCGTTCCCGCGCGATCGACCAGGAGACGGGCGGGCTTCACTTCTTCAATTCGCTCTGCTCGACCACCAGCTTCCGGACCTTGCGCTTCTCGGTCTTCACCGTCAGCCCGGTTTGCGCGGCGATGTTCGCCAGCAAAGTTTCCGCGTCGCGTTCTTGGGCTTCGATTTGCGGGGTCGGCGGTCTGGCGAAGTTGAAGTGCCAGACGACCCGCTTCGGCTGCCCGTCGATCATCTCCAAGACGATCGGCCGGTTCACATGTCGCTCGACGGCGTCGGTCATCTCCCGGAACGTGCCCGAGCCGCCACCGCCGATTTTCCGGTCGATCAACCGCACGGCGTACACTTCGATCTCGTTCGCCTTGCGGTCCTCCAGCGGCTTCGCTTCGTACTTCCCGCTTAGCACGAACACCTCCTCCTCAATGTCCTGGAACGACAGCTTCACCGGCAGTTCGAGTTCTTTCCGGAGGATCTCGTTGAGTTGTGCGGTCAGCTTCTCCGGGTCGGCACCGGTTCGCGTGATGAAGTCGCCGGTGACCTTCTGTTGGAGAAACGGTTCATCCGATTCGATCCGTGTTCGGGTATGCCCGGCCACCGTGCTGAGGAGAAATTGCAGGGTGACGCCGTCGTCCGGCGCGCAGCGGGTTTGCCAACCTGTGGAAGCGATGCCGTCCTTCCAGTTGAACTGGGTGAAGGTGTTGACTTCGCCGTTCAGTTCGGCCTCGGTTGGCAGCCGCTTCCGCAACCGCTCGAAAGAGTCGCGAAAGTACTCCGCCCGGCATTCCGGGAACGGCGGGGCGACACGGCGCACGAGTTCGCCGTCCTTCAGGCCGTACGCCTTGCGGAACTCCGCCTTCCACGCCGGCTCGTCCTTCTTCGGTTCGTCCGGCTTCTTCCCCTCCGCCTTCTTCGGCTCGTCTTTCTCCTTCGACCGCTCCACCACCAGCGCCTTCACCTTCCGTTTTTCCAGCTTGAACGTCAGCCCGGTTTGCTCCTCCAAGTTCTTCAGCACCTTCTCCGGGTCGCGGTCGGCGGAGCGGGTGGCGTCGGTGGCCGGGTACTGCTCGTGGAAGTTCAGTGTGAGGATCAACGCTTCCTTCTTCAGATCGGACTCGTCGATGACCGGGCGGCCGACGAACTTGGCCAACTCGACGGGGAACGACAGGGTGCTGGCGACCAACGAACGCCCATTTCTTCTCTTGTCGGTGGCGTAAAAATCGATGACCGACGCTTTGTCTTCGTCCTCGAAGTCACGAGCGAGGACCCGATTGAGGTTGTGCTTGCCGCTCACCACCACGACTTCCGTCTCAGCGTCGCGGTACTCGAGCACCAGATCGACGTCGCACTTCGCCTTCAATTCCTTCATCAGTGCCGCCATCAGTTCGGCCGGTTCGGCCCCCTGCTTCACCACCACGTCGGCATCCAAAACGGTGGTTTCCGAAAGCCAGTTCGGGTCCGACAGATTCCACAGATGCCACACGTTGGGTTGGAGGCCGTATTCCAAGTATCTCTGAAGTGGCTGTCCGGGTGTACTACCCGGCACCTTGCGGTCGGAGAACGCGTGCGCCCGAACCGGCACGCCATTCTTCACCGTCACTCTCAACAGTCGTTTCTCGGCCGGGGGCGGTGGTTCGATCCCGCGGGCGACATCGAATTTGGTGTAGATGTCGTCCCGCTTGTCCGGGAACGGGGCCGGAATGAGTTTCAGCACCTCGCCGTCCTTGAGCGAGTATTCGTGAGACTTCTCGCTGGACGCGACAGGTTTCAACGCAAGTGCCGCTCGGCACTCGTTTTCAGTGCGAAATCGGGTGGAGATGCCCCTGTCTTCCGGCACCTGGGACCGAGGTCGCGTTCA
>JANNQE010000645.1:0-4863 GCA_031441625.1 Planctomycetia bacterium | reverse complement strand
AATCCCGCTCTCGGCGAGAGCGGGCCACCCTACAGGAGAACCATGTCCATCCCCCTGCCACTGCCGCTCTCCGCCCCGCCGCCGGCGTCCGCCGCCGCGTTCCGCGTGGCCGTGTACGAAGGGACCGGAGCCAACCCGTTCCCCCCCGGCGAGCGAACCGCCCTCGTGACGGCACTTCTCGTGAAGGGGCTGTCGGTGAGCGTCATTCGGCCGGGCGGGTCGGCGGGCAACCTCGTCGCCGGCTCGCTGCTGGTGTTCGGCCACTTCACCGACGAACAGCCCGACCACGCCGCGACCGATAGTGGGGTGGCCGTCTACTTCCGCAATGTGGCGGGGAAGACTGCGGCTGAAGCGGTGGAACTGGCGACGCAGGTGCGGGCGGCGGCGAACATCCCCGAGCCGGCCAAGTGGAAGCCGTGGTTCCCGGTCATCGACTACGACCGCTGCACCAACTGCATGCAGTGCCTGTCGTTCTGCCTGTTCGACGTCTACGGCGTGAACGAGGGCAAGATTCAGGTTCAGAACAACAACAAGTGCAAGACCGACTGCCCGGCCTGCTCGCGGGTCTGCCCGGAAGTGGCCATCCTCTTCCCGAAGTACCGCCACGGGCCGATCAACGGCGACGTGGTGAGCGCGGATGACGTGCGCCGCGAGAGCATGAAGGTCGATATTTCGTCGCTGCTCGGCGGGGACATCTACGCCGCACTGCGGGACCGGAACGCCAAGTTTAAGAGCCGGTTCAGCAAGGAGCGCGACTCGGACAAGGCGCTGGAAGAACGCCAGAAGTGCCTGGTGAAGCTCGGCGAGAAGCTGGACATCCCGCCCGAGGTGTTCGCCAGCCTGCCGAGTCTCGACGAGATCCAGAAGAAAGCGACGGAAGCGAACGCGAAGGCAGCAGCAGCATTAGCAGGGAACAAAACAGCCACGGATGGACACGGATGACACGGATCAGAACCAGAGAAAAATGATCTCTGTGAATTCTGATCCGTGCCGATCCGTGTCCATCCGTGGCAAACTCTGGATTCCGAAATGATCTTCAGCTTTGCCAAGCGGATGCTCACCACGGTGGAACCCCGCCTGCTGTGGAAGCTCGGCTTCAACTTCGGGATCAAGGGGATGGCGTCCGTCGAGCGGTTCAAATCCCGCTTGAAGAAGGGCATCCACTTCCCGCCGTTCCTGTTCATCAGCGTCATCAACAGTTGCAACCTGCGTTGTCAGGGCTGCTGGGTGGACGTGGCGGCCAAGCAGAGCATCATCGACAAGGACACGCTCAACCGCGTCATCACCGACGCCAAGCGGAAGGGGAACAGCTACTTCGGCATCCTCGGCGGCGAGCCGTTCATGCACCCGGACATCCTGGACGTGTTCGACGCCCACCCGGACTGCTACTTCCAGGTGTTCACCAACGGGCAACTGATCACCGACAAGGTGGCGAAGCGGCTGAACAAGGCCGGGAACGTCACCCCGCTGATTTCGATTGAAGGCGGGGCGGAGGTGAGCGACCAGCGCCGCGGGCGATCCGACGTGTTGAACCGCACGCTCGCCGGGCTAGAGAACTGCCGCAAGAATGGGCTGGTGATCGGCGTGGCGAGCAGCATCTGCCGCACGAACATCGACTTGGTTAGCGAGGAGTGGCTGCACAAGCTGATCGGCATGGGCGTGCATTATGCCTGGTTCCACACCTACCGGCCGGTCGGCCCCGACCCGAACTTCGACCTGGCGCTCACGCCCGAACAGGTGCTGCACGTCCGGCGGTTCGGGGTGCAGATGCGGGCGAAGCTGCCCATCGCCATCGTCGATCCGTACTGGGACGACCAGGGGCAAGCACTGTGCCCGATGGCCACCGGGGTGAGCCACCACATCGGCCCGTGGGGCGACGTGGAGCCGTGCCCGATCATCCAGTTTGCGACGGAGAACGTCAACACGTCGAAGAAGAACGTGTACGACCTGCTCACGCAGTCGGCGTTCCTCAAAGAGTTCCGCGAGGAATCGGCAAAAGTGACCCGCGGGTGTATCGTGTTGGAGAAGCCGCAGCTCATCAAGGAGTTGGTCATCAAGCACGGGGCGAAGGACACGACCGCCCGCAAGACGGCGATGGCGGAAGTGGAGAAGATGACCCCGCGGCACAGCCAGAGCAACCCCGGCCACGAGATCCCCGAAGAGCACTGGGCCTACCGCTTCGCCAAGAAGCACTGGTTCTTCGGGTTCGGAGCCTATACCTGAGAAGTGCGTTGTTGGAGTTCACGCTTCAGCGTGATTCTTCCGACAGGTCCGTCACGCTGAAGCGTGAACTCCAACAAGCCACCTGGAACGAACGATGCAACTGCCGCTGCTCACCCTGCCCCGTGCGGTCCCGATGGTGAAGGACCGGCCGACGCAGGACTCGGTGCCGCCGACGAAAGAACAGCGGGAGTTGGTCCGCACCCTCGCCCAGCGGTACGTCGCCCGCGAGAAGGTGGTCATCCCCCTTTCGCTGGCCGAACTGCAGAGGCACGCCACCAAGCTCGTCGCGATGGGCGGGCTGGACGCGAAGTTCACGAACTACGTCGGCGTGGTGCTGAACGGTGAGGCCAACCGCGAAGCGCTCGCCAGCGTGCCCTACGACCGCCGGCTGCTGCTCCTGCCCAAGTGCCTGCGGGTGGAAGACCGCTGCCCGGCCCCGTTCGACGAGTTCGGCCTGCTGTGCAAGCAGTGCGGCCTCTGCACCATTCAAGACCTCCAAAACGAAGCCGAGAAGCTGGGCTACGCGGTGCTCACCGCCGAAGGGTCGGCGCTCGTCATGGCCATCATCTCGACGGGCAAGATCGACGCCATCCTCGGCGTGTCGTGCCTCTCCGTGTTAGAGCGAGCCTTCCCGTACATGGAATCCGCCGCCATCCCCGGCGTGGCCATCCCGCTGCTGAACGACGACTGCAAGGACACCGGCGTCGATGTCGAGTGGGTGTGGGAGTACATCCACCTGAGCAGCGACGACCGCACTTACCGCATGGACCTGGACCGCGTGCGGCAGGAGGTCGACGAGTGGTTCACCCTGGAATCGCTCACCGAACTGATGGGTCCGGGCGATTCGGAAACCGAGCAGATCGGCCGGGCGTGGCTGGCGAAGTCGGGCAAGCGGTGGCGGCCGTTCCTGGCGGCGTGCGCGTGGAAGGCGCTGCAAGATGACCAAGAGGTGCCGTTCCCGACCGACCTGAAGAAGCTGGCCGTCGCGGTCGAGTGCTTCCACAAGGCCAGCCTGATTCACGACGACATCGAAGACGGTGACGACCTGCGCTACGGCGAAGCGACGGTTCACGCACAACACGGCGTACCCGTGGCGCTAAACGTCGGCGACCTGCTGCTCGGCGAAGGCTATCGGCTGATCGCCGAGACCGAAGCCCCTCCCGCCGTGCGTGCGCTGATGGTGAAGATCGCGGCGGAAGGGCATCGCGCGCTCTGCTTGGGCCAGGGGGCCGAACTGACGTGGGCGAATAACCCCCGGCCGCTCACCCCGGTCGAAGTGGCCGACATCCACCGCCGCAAGACCGCCCCGGCGTTCGAAGTGGCGTTGCGTCTCGGGGCGGCGTTCGCCGGTGCGGAGGCCGACCTGCACAAGACGCTCACCGCGTACAGCGAAGCCCTCGGCATCGCCTACCAGATCCGCGACGACATCGACGACCTGACCAACGGCGACGGCGACTACATCACCGCCGCCCGCCCCGCCTTCCCGCTCGCGGTGGCCTACGAGCGGGCGAAGGGGCCGGACCGCGAGCTGCTCGAAGGCGTGTGGCGTCGTGCCGCCGGGTTCAGCGCGCTCGAAGCGAAAGCCGTCGTGGACCTGCTCGGGGCGACCGAGCGTTCGAAGCAGATGATGGAGTCGTACAAAGAGCAGGCCGTCAAGACGCTGGAAGCCGTGGACAACCCGAGCCTGAAGGGGCTGCTGCGGCGGGTGGTGAGCAAGATCTTCGGCGTCGAGGTGAAGGGGTGGTGCAGTGAGTTCGAGGCTCGAAATGCTCCAGGTGGCGCGGCTGTCGCCGAAGCTGTTGGGTGACAGCGCCGACTTGGTGCGGGATTACTTCCGCAGTCAACTCACCCCCGCCGGCGGGTTCGCCGACCGCGCGGGGAATCCCGACCTGTACTACACCGTGTTCGGCCTGGAAGGGCTGTTCGCCCTCCGGGCCGATCTGCCCATCCCGCAAGTGCTCGGCTATTTGAAGAGTCAGGCGGCCGGCGAAGCACTCGACTTCGTTCACCTCTCGTGCCTGTGCCGCTGCTGGGCCGGGATGCCGAAGGACGAACACAAGCACATCCTCGCCGACGCCATCCTGAGCAAAGTGGAATCGTTCCGCAGTGCCGACGGCGGGTACGCTCAAGAGCCGGGCGAAGCCGACGGCACCATCTACGGCTGCTTCCTCGCGCTCGGTGCGTATCAGGATTTGGGGCGAGAACTGCCGAACGTGCCTGGCCTGCTGAACTGCGTGAACCGCTTGAGAGCCGAGGACGGCGGGTACGCGAATCAGCTCGACGTGCCGCTGGGGTTAACACCCTCCACCGCCGCCGCGGTCACACTCCTGCGGCAGTATCAGGCCCCCATCCCCGACGGCACCGGCGAGTGGCTGCTGTCACGGCACGCCAAAGACGGCGGCTTCTTCGCCACCCCGCTCGCCCCGATGCCGGACTTGCTCAGCACCGCCACCGCCCTTCACGCGCTCGCCGGGTTGCACGTAAACATTGAGCCGATCCGCGAAGCGTGCCTCGACTTCATCGACACGTTGTGGACCAGCCAGGGCGGGTTCCACGGCACCTGGTCCGACGACACGCTCGACGTGGAGTACACGTACTACGGGTTGATCGCTTTGGGGCATTTGTCGTTGTAGCCGCGAG